>JBEISY010000302.1:0-3371 GCA_040375175.1 Chitinophagaceae bacterium | reverse complement strand
TAGATTACCATCCTGAGACATTACCATATTATCCCGTACATTATAAACCATGTACACCATGCTGGCGCCCGGAACCTTTTTTATAATCATTCGCCTTTTCGCGTCATATTCATACCGAAAACATTGTTCATCCAAAATCACTTGCGTAAAGTTCCATCCATTCTGTTCCAGTGTCTTAACACCCACTGGCTGAATGACGCCCCTGAGGTTATTAAAATCGTCGTAAATATAATAAGTACATAACCATCCGTTTGGTCCACTCCCGGTGCCATTGTCCAACGCAGCCGTCATCTGCACTTTCTTCAGGATCACTTTACCTTCCTTATCCTTAAACTCAATAACCTGCTTTCCGTTTTCATCCTTGCTGATCACTTTTGTCAATTCACCGGCGAGGTAATCACCGGTTTTTACATAGTTCCCCAATTCTGTTGACGAGCTACCCATCTTGAGTATCCTTACAGCATCTGCTGGGGTATTCACATGATAGCTATACGCAACGGTCTTGTTGCCGGGCTGCCAGGTTTGGCCCGGAGCACCAGGTTGAATTACTCTGCCCAAAGGAGAAAACTCGATGAGATTTTGCGAATATGGATTAACATCCTTTGGGCCATCGCTGGCGCTTCCTGTTGCATAATAAGCGGTCTGCTCAGCATACGCATTGTTCCTGAAACTGCCCATACCAGAATTGTTGAGGTCTGCATAGGGCTTATACTTCTTGATCTCCCGACCATATTCATCGTAGGACGAAGGCATGATGATATCCCGATTCGCGGTTCCTGCCTGCGTCATAACGGTCTGTAAGGGTCGGCCCAATCCATCAAAATATTGGACCTGCTGACCCTTATCCGCTATCTGCAAGGGATTAAGTTCATTGGCGTTTAATACCCCTGGTTTTTTCACATCATTCTGCACTACTGCATTACGATTTGGTGTAAGCTGGGCCGTGGTAGCACCAACGGTGAACATCAGTAAAAAAGTTGCTATGAGTGTACGCATAGATTAGTGAGTTTATTGTGGTGCACAAGCAGTTCGTGAACAAGCAGAATATGTAGGGCTTACATAGCCATCACTGAAGGTGAAATAGTAAAAAGCAACCGCAATTGTTTTATGCGTTGTTGATCTTCTATTTGATGTGTTGTTACCCGGTTAAAACAGTTTTTTTCTCATAATCTTCTGTTCCCTTCCCCTTGTTCCTCCCCCTCCCCACTCCTTACCTTCATCCCATGATGGTGAAGACGTTTGGCAGTGCTGTTTACGGGATTGATGCAATCACGATTTCGATAGAGGTGAGTTGGACGCCGAAGGGAAGGATGTATTTTATCGTCGGCCTGCCAGACAACGCCATCAGGGAAAGCTTCCAGCGCATTGAGAGTGCCATCAAGGGCCTCGATCTTCATATGCCGCGCACAAAAATTGTAGTGAATATGGCACCTGCCGATATTCGCAAATCCGGCTCTGCTTTTGACCTGCCCATCGCCATCGGCATCCTCGCTGCATCCGGACAATTAAAGAATGCGGAGGCGCTTGCAGACTATGTCATCATGGGTGAGTTAGGTCTCGATGGTTCTGTACGATCCATCAAAGGCGCACTGCCCATCGCCATGCAATCCCGAAAGGAAAATTTCAAGGGCCTCATCATCCCAAAAGCTAATGCGAGAGAAGCGGGTATTCTCAATCAACTGGCCGTGTATGGAGTGGAACATATCCGAGATGTGGTAGAATTCTTTGAAGGCGGCATGCAATCACTACTGCCCACCATCGTGAACACAAGGGAAGAATTTTTTCTTGCGCAGGAAGACAATGAAGGCGACTTCTCCGAAGTGAAGGGCCAGGAAAATATCAAACGTGCACTGGAGATCGCTGCGGCGGGAGGACATAACTGCATACTCATCGGTCCTCCCGGTGCAGGAAAAACGATGCTTGCCAAAAGAATGCCGTCCATCCTTCCGCCACTCACACTGCCGGAAGCACTGGAGACTACCAGAATACACAGTGTAGCCGGGAAATTACAAGCCCACAGCACACTTGTCTCCAAAAGACCATTCCGCAATCCGCACCATACCATCTCTTCTATTGCGCTCGTTGGTGGCGGCACCATACCACATCCCGGTGAAATCTCACTGGCACATAACGGTGTGCTCTTCCTGGATGAATTGCCCGAGTTTCAACGAACCGTTCTTGAAGTCATGCGCCAACCGATGGAAGATCGGATGATCACCATCAACAGAACGCATTCGGGTATTGAGTTTCCCGCATCGTTCATGCTGATCGCATCCATGAACCCATGCCCTTGCGGTTATTTCAATCATCCGGATAAAGACTGCAGTTGCCCACCGGGTGCCGTACAGAAATACCTTCAACGCATCTCTGGTCCATTGATGGATCGGATCGATCTGCACGTAGAAGTGACGCCCCTGCCCTTTGCCGAACTGCATACCGCATACAAAGCCGAGTCGTCAGCAACCATCAGGGAAAGAGTGACCGCAGCCAGAAAAATCCAACAGGAAAGATTCCAGGATCAGCCAGGCATATTTGCCAATGCGCAAATGGGTCCAACGCTGCTGCATCAACATGCAGAACTATGCAAGGCGTCTACCAACCTTCTGCGTACTGCAATGGAAAGGCTGCGGCTGTCTACCCGCGCGCACGACAGGATACTGAAAGTCAGCAGAACCATCGCTGATCTGGCCCTTTCCGAAAAAGTGAAGCCGGAACATATTGCGGAAGCCATTCAGTACAGGAGTCTCGACAGGGAGCGTTGGATAGCTTGATTTGTTAAGCTAAGTAACGTATTCACACATATATGTATTGATGTGTGAACATTGTCACTTGAATAACTCCTGCATGGTCACCTCTGAAACAATACGACCTGTATAGTACTGGTTATGCATAGTGCCAAAGGTTGTGATCATAGTTGGGAATATCGTTTTCCGGGTTCTTGTCTGTGACTGGAAAATGCTCACCTTCGTGTCCAACTCTCCTGCATATTTCTTGTCTATGACAAACGGATTGCTGGAAAATTTCATCTCGCACAGGTTAATGCAGTGGTCTGCCCGATCTAAAAGCAAATCTACTTGTGCCCCTTTGCTCCCTTTGTCGGAATTACCTCGCCAGCCGGAAGACTCTGTATAAACCCCGGAAATCCCCAACGCATTCTTGATGGCATCCAAATGTTTCTGGCAAATGGCTTCAAATGCAAAACCACTCCAGCTCATAAATCTGTGGGACTGCGAGATGCGATGCCATGATCCGGTACCAGTAACACGAGCCCCTTCAATAAACTTCAGATAGAATAAGCTGTATTCATCAGATAATTTATAGATAGCCTCCCTGACCGTGCGGCTAAACGGAATGTACTGTGTGATAAATCC
>JBEISY010000120.1:0-5837 GCA_040375175.1 Chitinophagaceae bacterium | reverse complement strand
TGTTTACTCTCTCTGGTGTATCTTGGCGTACGATATCGTTTACAAAAGATGAATCAGCATTCATGAAGAGTACCAGTCATCACGATGAACGCTTTGCCACAATGCGCTTTGCTTCAGTGTACCCCCATTATGTCAACAAAGTAGAAAAGAAGGGCAGGACCAAGGCTGAATTGCACGAAGTGATCCAGTGGTTCATGGGATACTCGGAAAAAGACATCGAAAATGCCATTCAGCAGAAGGTAAATTTTCAGACATTTTTTGAAAATGCGAAGTTAAATCCCAATGCCAGCCTGATCACCGGGGCAATCTGTGGCTATCGGGTCGAGGAAATCACCAACCCGCTGACGCAGCAGGTTAGGTACCTGGACAAGCTGGTGGATGAATTGACCAAGGGTGAGAAAATGGAGAAGATCCTGCGCGGCTGATAACCGGGAAATGAATATTTTCGTCCACAATCATTTTGTGGAGATAACGATTTTGGATTATGTCTGAACAAACGATCAAGAGTTTACAAGAGGCGCTCAAGCACTCGCCTGAAAATACCCCTTTAAGAATGTTGCTGGCGGATACCTTGCTATCTCTTCATCGATGGGATGAGGCGGAAGCAGAATATACCACCATCCTGAAGCGCGTGAATTCCCGTGATGCCAGGATGGGTTTGGCCCGGGTCTATTATGCCAAGGGTAGTTACTCCGCCTGCAATGTGATTCTGGAGGAGATCATTGAAAGTGGAGGGGTAGACATCGATGTTTACCTGTTGCATGCCAGGGCGCTTTTAAAAGAGAATTCTTTTGCGCGCGCCATGGAAGTGTATCAGCAGGCACTTGACCTTGATCCTGAGCTGGAAGATGAAGAACTTGATCAGCAATTCCGCTTGCGCGGTGGTGAATCGATGTATGAGGACGATGAATCGGACTATGATGGCAGATTCCTGCAAAAGCCCGACATCAATTTCGGCGATGTGGGCGGGATGGATAGTGTAAAGAAGGAGATCGATTTAAAGATCATCAAGCCGCTGCTGCACCCGGAATTATATAAAGCATATGGTAAGAAAACGGGCGGCGGTATTTTGTTGTATGGCCCTCCCGGATGTGGTAAAACCTATATCGCTAAAGCTACAGCCGGTCAGGTGAGTGCGAAGTTCATCAGTGTGACCCTGAATGATATCCTCGATATGTGGGTTGGCAGCAGCGAGAAGAATCTGCATGAATTGTTTGAACTCGCGCGGCGGAATACGCCATCGGTTTTGTTTATTGATGAGATCGATGCATTGGGCGCCAGCAGGAGTGATATGAAAAACTCCGCCGGGCGGCAACTGATCAACCAGTTTTTACAGGAGTTGGATGGGATCGATAGATCTAACGATGGCGTGCTGATCATCGGTGCCACCAATACACCCTGGAACCTGGATCCTGCATTCAGGAGACCGGGGCGGTTTGATAGGATCATCTTTGTGCCACCGCCAGATCAGGACAGCCGGTCTTCGATCTTACGATTAAAACTGCAGCAAAAACCTGTTGCAGAAATTGATATCGCACAATTGTCGAAACGAATGGAACACTATTCCGGTGCGGATATTGACGCCGTCATCGATATTGCGATAGAAAAGAAACTGGAGGCTTCGTTTGAGGATGGCATTCCAAAACCATTGGACACCAATGATCTTTTGCAGGCGGTGAAAAAACATAAGCCGAGTACGCAGGAATGGTTTTCCACGGCAAAGAATTTCGCATTGTTTGCCAATGATTCCGGATTGTACGATGATATTCTGACCTATATGAAAAATAATAAATAATATGAGTGAAGATAACCAGACATCCAGGGTTGGTATTCTATTGAAACAAGGACGGTACGCAGAAGCGGAAACGATATTGAAGAATTTATTGGCCACGGATGCGCATAATCCGCATTTACAGGCCATGCTGGCGGAGACCTTGTTGATGCAAGACAAGCCGGAACCGGCGATGCAGGTGATTGACATGGCCATTGGTTCCGCACCAGATGAAGCCTATTTATTTTTCGTGAAAGCGCGTGTACTTGCCAACCAGGAAAAATACAAAGAGGCCGAGGAGATGTTAGCTACTGCTGTTGCACTGGAGCCTGATGAAGCGGGTTATTTTGCTTATGCGGCGCAGATCAAGTTGATCCGGAAAAAATATCCAGAAGCACTGGAGCAGGCAGACAAGGCGCTGGCCCTTGATCCGGAGCATGTGATGGCCTTGAATGCCCGGAGTACGGCGCTGCAAAAACTGAACAGGAAAGAAGAGTCGTTTCAAACCATACAAGGTGCTTTGCGCGAGGATCCCAATAATGCCTATACGCACGCCAACTATGGCTGGGGTTTGCTGGAACAGGGAGATCATAAAAAAGCGATGGAGCATTTTCGGGAGTCGCTGAAAGCCAACCCGGATAATGAGTATGCGCAGGCGGGTTTATTGGAAGCCATTAAAGCAAAGAATCCCTTTTACCGGGCCTTTCTCAAGTATGGTTTTTTCATGAACAACCTGACTGCGAAATACCAGTGGGCAGTGATCATAGGAATATTGTTGGGCACGCGGTTGTTGCGTGGACTGGCAGCGGCCAATGAAACCCTTCGTCCATTTTTAATACCGTTGGTGTTTCTGATCGGGATACTTGCCTTTTCAACCTGGGTGATCAGGCCCATTAGCAATCTGTTTCTTCGGTTCAACAAGTACGGACAGTTCCTGCTTAGTAAACAAGAGAAGATGAGTGCCAATGTGGTGGCATCATGCCTTGCCATTTTTCTTATCGGGCTGATCTCTTACCTGGTGTTGCAGGATGATCGCTTTATTGTTGTAGCTGGCTTTGGTTTCATGATGATGGTACCGGGCAGTGTGATGTTTTCCGCACCCGGCGGAAAGAAATTGCTGTTGTACTATGGATTAGCCATGGCCGTTGTGGGACTCATTGCTATTGTTCAAACTTTCATGACCGGCGAGGTATTTACCAGCTGGGCGATGATCTTTGTGTTGGGCTTTGTGGCCTTTCAGTGGGTGTCCAACTTTATAAACATTCGGGCAGGGGATCGTTAATCAAACCTGCTCTTCACCTTCATCATTTTCTCCACTTCCGCCACGGTACGTGGAGATGCAGTAGACATATTCCTCCTGCCGTCTTTGGTGATCACGATATCATCTTCAATGCGCACGCCAATGCTCCACCATTTTTTGTCGCAGTCGCTTCCAGAAGGAATATAGATGCCGGGCTCAACAGTGAGCACCACACCTTCATCGAGGGTTTGCAAGCCTTGGTCGTGTACATCAAGACCCAGATGATGTGAGGTGCCATGCGGGAAATATTTTCTGACTTCAGATTCATTTTTGATAATGCCGAGTTTCATCAGGCCGCGGGCAATAACCCTGTTGGCTACCATATGCGGCTGGCGGAAAGGAATACCTGGGCGGCATTCTAAAATTGCGCTGTCCGCAGCTTCCAGCACCAGTTCATAAATGATTTTTTGTTCTGGTGTGAACTTGCCATTGATGGGAATGGTACGGGTGATATCTGCTGTGTATCCATGGTATTCTGCGGCACAATCACTGAGCAGCAGGTCGCCGTCTTTCATCAGACGTTGGTTGGTCACATAGTGCAATACACAAGCATTATCAGCCGAACCATTGATACTCGGATAGCCCGGATATTCCGAGCCATGCTTTTTGAATCCATATTCCATAATCGCCTGCACCTGGTATTCCGTCATTCCGGGCTTGGCTGCTTTCATCACTTCATTGTGCGCATCGCAACTGATGTCAACCGCTTTTTGGATCAGGACAATTTCTTCTGCCGTCTTGCGATGACGCAGGGTGCGCATCAGCATGCCGGTATTGTTGGCCAGTTTCTTTCCGGAGCTGGTGATGAGGCTATCTACGATGTCCGTCATTTTAGACAGGGGATCGGGATTGCGTTTCATCCTCGACAGGATGTCTTCATTTTTATAGAGGCTATAGACGGAGTCAAATTGGGCGATGGGTAAGGTTGCGGCACTAAACTGTGTATGGTTGAATACATTCTCGATGCCCAATACACCGGGTGCTCTTTGCTCTCCGAGGATCTTGCCGGTCCAGAGTTCCATCGATGGATTCCTGGGTTGTACAAACAGGAATTCATTGGCTGTTTTGCCGAGGATGGTTTGTGGTTCCTTGAAGATAATGAGTACTGAATTGGGTTCTTCAAATCCGGTAAAGTAGAAGAAGTTCTTGTTCTGCGCGTATTGAAAATCCACATCATTAGACCTGACCCTTACCTGCGCAGCAAAGAAGATACCCACGGTATTGTTGCCCATTTTTTCCCGGAACGCGGCACGTCTGGCAGCGTGAAAGGCAGGCTTGAGTTGGTCAGTAGGGTACTCAGTGGTCTGTTGTGCGTTAGTGGTTATTAAGGTTATTAGTAAAAGGCCGAGGGTGATCAGGCATTTCCGCATACAAAGTGAATTTTCGTGGCCAAATATAGGCAAGCTGGCCGGGAAAATGGCAGAAGAATAGGGGCTTTGGTTTGGATGGTTGTTCAGGCTGGATGAGTGCCTGGTTGGCAAGGGTTTGTCTTGTTGAAAGTATTAATTTCAGTGCATGGATAATAAGGACCTTGATATCTTTTCAGACATGCTTCGTGGAGGGATTATTCCGCATGGAGATCCACGGATGGCGGAGGTTTGGGAATGGGTGTTCCGCACGCAGCGACTCTCACCAGCCTTGAATGCGGCCCTTAGTATTGAAGAGATGCGGGAGCGACTTGCCGATATTACTGGGCAGGTCATCGATCCCAGTACAACTGTATTTGTTCCCTTTCTCACCAATTTTGGCAGGCATATCCGTTTGGGCAAGCGGATATTCATTAACCATGGCTGCACCTTTTTAGACCTCGGGGGCATAACGGTTGAAGATGATGTATTGATTGGGCCGAAGGTGAACCTGATCACGGAGAATCATCCCATCGATCCGGCGCAAAGGAAGTCGCTGGACCTGAAATCCATTCTGATCAAACGCAACGCGTGGATCGGAGCAGGCGCAACTATTCTCCCTGGCGTAACAGTTGGTGAGGATGCTATTGTAGCTGCAGGTGCGGTGGTACATAAAGATGTGGAGGCGGGGACGATTGTGGGTGGCGTGCCGGCAAAGTTGATGAGGAAAATTTAAATGACATTCATTCCAGATGGGCAACATTCATTTTCAACCGAGGTGGAAGGAAGAAATTGTAGCGACCAGTAGGAATGGCAAATTGGTATTTGAGATGACGATGGGGATTGATCATGTGTGTTTTCCTTCACAGGTTTTATGGGAGAAAGATGCGCTGGAATGGGCCAAGCCAATGTGGGAAGAATATATGAACGAGAGCATGAGATGGTGCAATAATAATAGCATTCCATTTACACTTGCCGACAATACATTTATGTATGAAGAAAGGAAGTAGATTCACATTCTAAAGCTGAAGCCATGCAGATCACTGTTTTGCTTTTTGATCAATTTGAGACATTGGATGTATTTGGTCCGGTGGAGATCTTTGGTCGGCTCAAAGATTTGTTCACCATACGGTTTGCTTCTCTACATGGGGGAATGATCGGAAACCAGCATGGGGTGAGTCATCCCACCGTATCGTTGAAGGAGGTAGAAGATACTACAGATCTGTTTTTGATTCCTGGCGGATATGGCACCAGACCGTTGGTAGATGATGAAGAATGGATCGATGCCATCAAAAAAGTTGCCGAAGGTTCAACCTATGTGCTGACGGTGTGCACAGGCACTGCATTGCTGGCCAGGACTGGATTATTGGACGGAAGGGAAGCGACGTCTAACAAAAAAGCATTTCAATGGGTGGTGAGC
>JBEISY010000039.1:0-9506 GCA_040375175.1 Chitinophagaceae bacterium | reverse complement strand
CCGCTGGCTGAGGCGCACCACATCCTGAAAATGCACGTTCACATCTACCATACCATGGCAGATCAACAAATGATTCTTCAGTCCCGATGCAAAATTGATGGGCGATGATTTTGCGTATGCGATGCTGTCCATTGAAGGCTCAGTAAGGATGTTTGACGTATAGCCGTGGTTATAATGTGCCCAGTCGGTCACCGGCCGCAGTGCCGCGCCAGCTTTAAATACATCCGGTGTGGTGAATAATCCCATCAATGTGATGAAGCCGCCGTAACTACCGCCATAGATACCGATTCGGTTGGGATCTACGCCATATTTTTCCACCAGGAATTTTGCCGCATCCACATGGTCACTGAGATCCTTTCCGCCCATCCAGCGGTAGATGCCTGTACGCCAATCCCGGCCGTAGCCACTGCTGGCCCTGTAATCAATATCGATAACGGTATAGCCTTTGTCGGCCAACATATTGTTGAACATGTATTCACGGAAATAGCTACTCCACCAGTAGTGCACATTCTGCAGGTAGCCGGCACCGTGAACAAAGATCACGGCCGCGCCATTCTTCTTGCCGGCCGTGGGTTCATACACACGGGTATAGACCTGTGCGCCATCACGTGCCGTGAAGGTGGTAACGGTTGCTGCGCGCCATGGATAGGCCTTGAATGCATCGCTCATGCCTTTATCCGTGACCTGAACCGGTTTTTTACCGGGTGCATTCTCCTGCACATAGAGTTCCCAGGGTTTGTTGGTGAAGGAGTAGCGATAGGCGATGTATTTCTCATCTGGCGAGAGCTGCACTTCATAACCCCCATCCATAGCCGTAATCTTTTCTTTCTTCGATCCATCGATATTCATCCTGCACCACTGTTGCTTACCAGGATGCTCTTCGTTGGTGAGGAGGTAGAAGGTTTTTTTGTCTTTACTCAGCTGAATATCCTGTACTTCATATTTTCCACTGGTGATCGCTTTCTTTGTTCCTGTCTTCACATCATAGGTGTACAGGTGTGCGTAACCGGTAGCTTCACTCTGGAAGTAGAAGAGTTGGTCATTGATCCAGCCGAAACGTGCACCAAAGGGATTCACGCCAGGGCCTGCGATCCAGGCTTCGTCCCGCTGGCGGTCCAGCAGCCTTAGTTTGCCCGTTGCCGCTTCCAGTTCCATGATCCATCGGTCTTTGTTGTCTTGTGAGCGGATATCGATGATGGCGAATGTGGAAGCATCGTTCCAGTATGGACCATTGATCATTACGCCTCTTGGTGTGGGCTTACGGCTTCCAAATTTCGCGGGATAGTCTTTGTAATAATCGGGCTGATCCATGATACCCGGGATGGAATCCGTTGACACATTGATCAGTTTGTCGCTTCTTCTGTCATACACGGCAAATTCATATTTCCCTAACGGAGCTCCCACCTTGGTGCGCACATTCAAATCTGTTGTGTATCCCGACTCCGTGACATAGTCCGGAACGATCGTTTGTTTTGCCCCTGCCGGAGGAGTGAATAGTCGATACGTAACAAATCTGCCATCGGGACTAACTTGCAGGTTCTGGATCATTTTTTCACCGGTATAAATGGTTTTTAGCGTATCCATATCCCGGTTAGCCTTGAGGAAATCAGTGCGCTGGTTGCGTTTATTTTTCCGCTCGGTAAGGATGCTGCTGGTGGCCAACTGTTGTTGTTGCAGGAACTGATCTTGCGTAGGGATCTTTGCCGCATCCGCACTGGCCGGTGTTGCTGCCGGTGCATTGCCTCTTGTGAAGTTGGTCAGTTGTTTGGTAATACCAGTGGTCAGGTTCCACGCATAGAGATTCTGGTTCCGGGAATAGCAGAGCAATTCGTCTTTGTTGATGAAACGCAATCCGGATTCAAAATCTTCTGTTTGTGTCAGCCGTTTAGTGACACCTGTTTTTGTTTCAGTCAGGAAAATATCACCGCGGTACACATAGGCCATGTGGCTGCGGGAAGTATTGTAGATACCATTGCCTGCAGCTGCAGCTTGTTGTGTAGTAAGATAGGTGGCTTTCTGCGGTTCTTTGCTGCCCAGGGTGTACACGTAGCTTGAATCAGCGATCTTGCCTTCGGGGTTCCAGGAAAAATAGACGGATTTGCCATCCGGCCCCCAGAACACATTAGACGGGGAACTGCCGATCCATTTCGGATCCTGCATAATTTTTTCAACGGTAAGCGTTTGTGCAATACCGGTAGTAGTCAACAAAAGGCAGAATGCCAGCAATCTCATGCGCATGCAGCAGTAGTTTAGGCTTTAAATATAAGCGAAGTTTGCAAATGGATTTACCGAAAGGCTGCCTCCGGGGGCTTATCTTGCAATCCTATCTTACATCATTTCCTACAGAACATTTATGCAGGGAAAAGGCAAACAGATTTGGCTGGAACAGGGATATCTTGCCTTTGCCATGGCTGGAAAGGCGGGGTTGAAGATCGAGGTGCTCTCGCAGCAGGTGGGTATCAGCAAGTCTTCTTTCTATCACCATTTTGCTGATCTGGACGCATTCATGGAGCAGTTGCTGGACTTGCATCTGAAACGGTCGGTTGAACTTGCCGACAAAGAGCGCAATGCGAAATCCATCGATCCTGAATTGATCGATATACTCGTTGCGCATAAGACAGATCTGTTATTCAGCCGGCAGTTGAAGGTTCATCGCGACGAACCCGGATATCAACATGTATTGCATCAAACGCAACAACTCATCGGCAGTGATTTCGTGAAATTGTGGGCCAGAGAACTGCAGTGGAAAGGACCGATGCAACAACTGGAGGTATTGTTTGCTCTGGCACTGGAGAACTTTTATCTGCAGATCTCGGCCGAGACCCTGGAGCCGCAGTGGCTCAGGGATTATTTTTCCCTGTTGACCTCCATGATCCGCGTTTTTCAATGATCCGTTTGTACGGTGCCGTCTAGCAGTGCATGCGGCCATCCATTAGCTTCGGGGTGTGTTCAAATATCTGTTGAAAACAGCTGTTGTGGTTTAAGGCAAACAATACTCATCAACCCTCATAAATTCAAAGGATATGCAGCGCAATGTATTTAAGTTTCTATTGGTAGTGATGGCTCTTCTCGTTCTTATGTATACAGGCCTGGCGATGCAGAAGGAAGGGACCGATCTGTTTGCTGTGTTTTTTGCCAACATCAAGGCCCTGGGTTGGAACGGGCAATTCAATCTCGATTTTGCTTGTTATTTGTTGTTGTCTGGCTTGTGGATCATGTGGCGGACCCGGTTCAGCGGATCATCGATCCTGATTGGACTAATTGCTACCATACTCGGCATTGTTTTCTTTGCGCCTTACCTGTTATGGTGCCTGTATCAAGCGAAAGGAGATTTGAAAATGATGCTCATCGGAAAGCAGTAAATAAAAAAGTCCCTGACCAGCAGGGACTTCTTTAATAGCTATTAGCTATTAGCTATTTTAATGTTGCTAGTAATTTGTTGTTCAGCGCAACGTAGTCATCATTCTTGGCAGCTTTTGCCAGTTCGATGGATTTGTTGGCCGTGGCGATGGCCTCAGATTTCTTGCCCATCTTAGCGAGGCAATTGGCTTTCTGGTGGTAAACCCAGAATGCGGTTGGGTTCTGCGCGATGGCTTTATCAAACCACTCATTAGCCTTGTTCAGGTCCTTGCCATTATCCATGTAGTACATGGCTGCCTGGAAATAAGGCTTGTTGTCCTTGTTCATAGCATTATCGATCTGCGCCATCACTTTGCTATCGATATCTGCAGTGATCGGGAACTCCACATATGTCTTGTCCCACATCATACCGAGTGCAATGCTTGAAGGCATGACATCGTTGAACATGATGGTGAAAGATTCGATGGTCATCGGCATTTGCTGCGGCTTGGCTTTAACCCTAACCACGTCTTTGGTTGGATCGTATGCAGCTGGTGAGGTTACATCGGTTTGTTTGGTGATGATCACTGTCCACTCGGTGGCTCCTGGAATCGTGAGCAGGCCGTATTTACCAGCAGGGATCTTGGAACCGCCAATGATCACTTCGTCGCCGAAGGTGAGGGTAGTGGCTCCGTTGGCACCGGTGCGCCATACCTGGTTATTAAAAGGCACGAGATCACCAAAGATCTTGCGGCCTTTCATGTTTGGGCGGGAATAAGACAGTTCGATGGTAGATAGACCAAACTCCTGTTTTACAGTAGTGGTGGTGGAGGGCTGTGGCGTTTTGACAGTCTGCGCTTCGGCAAGCATCAGGGAACCAAGCATCAGTGCACTAAGGAATATTTTCTTCATAGCAAGACAAGTTTTGAGGTGCGAAAGTACTCATTTACATGAATCTGCTGAAATTAATGCGGCAATTTGGCAATGCGGCAATGCGGTAATGTTGGAAGGCGCGCCTTGCGTTGCGGCGCGCCAGCAGTCACTCCGGGTGGTTCTGCGCAGGCCGACAATGCCGAGTGCCCAATGCCCAATGCCTCGCGAAGCGTCTGCCACATTGTAAAATTAGAACACCACCGTAACTGTGGTTATCACCGCCCCTTCCGTGTTATACACTGCCCATACCGGGCCTTCATTGATCAGGCGGATGGCTTCTTTATCGTATAAGGGATGCAGCCCTTTATCGATCTTAAGGTCAAAGGGCTTGCCGGTTTCAGGATTCACGCTGAAACTGACCACAACATTACCGTGCAGTGCGGGGTCTTTTGGTCTGCGGAGGTTGTTGAGGATGTAGACTTCCCAGGCGCTCCAACCGTCTGCGGGTTCGGTGTAGATTCTGCCGCCCGTTGATTCTTTTTTCGCTTTATCGGCCATGGGCACTGCGGCCGGCGCTACAGAGCGCATGCGGGCACTGGATTCTTTATCGATTTTTGCCTTTTGTGTGGCATAGCCAAAAACAGTAGCGCCTTTATCTTTTGCTTCGGGAGCCGCGGCAATGAGTTTGGTGGAGCTGTCTTGCTTAGAATCGTTATCGGTTATTTCGTTATTGGTTATGGCTTTAGGTGCATCAACACGCTTAGCCACTTCAGATTTTTTTTCAACAATTGCTGGTGAGGACGGTGCGGGTGCGGGAGTCACTGCAGAATCAGCCTGTACAATGGGCGATGCTTCTTCACGGGCAGGCGTTTCAACCTTCGCTATCGCCGGTGGCGGGGGAACAGGGTTGGTGTACAATATCGTCATCGCTAAACCCACCAGAATAACAGCAGCAGCGGCAATGGCCATCCAAGGCCGCTCGGGGCGCATCGGCACCACCTTGGCCGGCGTTACGCGTTGCTTCAGTTTTTCCGACAGCACCTGCATGTCGGCCTGGATAGCCGAAACAGGCGCGGCTTCCAATCCCTCCATCGCGTCAGCCAGAAAAGGATCTTCCAATGCCGCTTTTTCCATGGCATGCATCTCTGTGGCCGTCATGCGGCCATCGAGATAGCGACGGATGTCTTCGGTTGTATATTGATATGGTTGCCCCTGGCTCACGATTGCATTTCTTTTTGTTTTTTCTCGATACAGATTTTGAGGTTTCGCTTTCCGTTCTGGATCTGGCTCCTCACCCGGTTCCATTCCTGCCCGGTCAGTTCCGCGATCTCCTGATAGCACTTGCCGTCCAGGTAAAAAAGCGCCACGCTCTGTTTCTGCTCACCCGGCAGGGTTTCCATACAGTCTTCCATCACCCGCAGACTGGCCTCTTTTTCCATGACACCATTCAGATGCCATTCTTCTTCCGATTGCATAAACGATTCACCAATTTCCGTGATTTTCACCTTCCCCTCTTTGCGAAGCTGCATAAGGCAATGATTTCTAGCCACTACATAGAGCCAGCCCCGGAACTGGTCCACCTCGTGCTTCTTCAGTTTATCCACCAGCTCTTCAAAGATATTCATCACGGCATCCCGGGCCGACTCATGATTCTTAAGGTATTTCAGGCAAACACCCAGCACCAGTTCCATATACGGTGCATACAGTTCCCCGAGCACCTGCATACTGCCCGTACGCTTGTACGTGCGGATGAGGTCCTGGTCAGCCTGGCCGTCTTTTCGGATGGGTAAGGGTTCCTGCATGAAAAATATTTCCCGGATGCTTGTGTAATTTTTTTCTCCACTACATCCTTCCCAAAAATAATGTTATGCGGACAATTATTGCACTGCTGTTTTCAGGTTGGCTGCTGACCGCCTTCCTGCCCAAGGCCCAGGTACAAGTGACGGGGTATGTATTGGACGATAAAGGTAATCCCATCATACATGCCACGGTAATGGAAAAAGGAACAAGTATGGCTACCACTACAGATAACAAAGGTTATTTCTCGATCAAGGTGGCCAGTGAGAAATCCATATTGGTATTTAGTAGCGTTGGATTTGCTTCCAAAGAAATCAAGTTAGGTGGCAAGACCAGTCTCACCGTCAAATTAAAGGCTATGGAGAATCATTTGGATGAAGTGGTCATCGTTGGATATGGCTCGGAGTATAAAACGGACATGCTTTCCAGCAGTGTGACCGACAAATCAAAACAACTTGTTGGACGTTCCCCGGGTATAGCGATCCAGCAATACACACCTCGCTACAAACAACCTGCGCAAGACTGGAACACGGAAGGCTACGACGCTATCAATGAAAACGGCTTCAAAGCCGTAACACAGGATCCGCTCTCTACTTTCTCGCTTGATGTGGACGCTGCGTCGTATAGCAATGTGCGCCGATTCCTCAACCAGGGAACTCTGCCTCCAGCAGGTGCTGTGCGCGTGGAAGAAATGATTAACTATTTTCAATACGGTTACGCACAACCGAAAGGAGAGCATCCGTTCTCTGTGTATACAGAGTTGGCCGACTGCCCCTGGCAGCCGGAGCATAAATTATTGTTGGTGGGATTGCAAGGCAAGAAAGTAGACACGCGTGAACTGCCTGCTTCCAATATCACTTTCCTCATTGATGTGTCCGGATCGATGAACGATGAAAACAAACTTCCCCTGGTAAAGGGCGCACTCAAATTGCTAGCCGACCAACTCAGGGAACAGGACCGGGTATCAATAGTTGTGTACGCAGGTGCTGCGGGATTGGTGCTGGAACCCACATCGGATAAAACAAAAATCAAACAGGCATTGGACCAACTGGAAGCAGGTGGTTCAACGGCAGGTGGCGCGGGCATTCAGTTGGCTTATCACACCGCAAGGCAGAACTTCATCAAAGGGGGCAACAACCGCGTTATCCTTTGTACCGATGGCGACTTCAATGTAGGCGCCAGCAGTGATGATGCGATGGTGTCATTGATCGAAAAAGAGCGCGCTTCTGGTGTGTTCCTGACTGTGCTGGGTTTCGGTATGGGCAACTACCAGGATGCTAAGATGCAGAAGCTCGCAGATAAGGGCAATGGCACGCATGCATATATTGATCAAATGAGTGAAGCGAAGAAAATCTTTGTGAATGAGTTTGGAGGAACTTTGTTCACCATTGCTAAGGATGTGAAGTTTCAATTGGAGTTCAATCCTGTTCAAGTGCAGGGATATCGATTGATTGGATACGAGAACCGCATCCTCAACAAAGAAGATTTCAATGACGATAAGAAAGACGCCGGCGAGATGGGCAGTGGCCATACCGTGACTGCACTGTATGAGATCATCCCTGCGGGTGTGGAGACGGAATTGCTGGGAAATGTGGACCCCCTTCGGTACGGTAAAAAAGAGAAGAGCAAATTGCAACACAATGATGAGTTGCTATTGGTTAAGCTTCGCTATAAAAAACCCGATGAAAATACCAGCAAACTGATGGAACTGCCTGTGTCTGCAACATCCATTGCATACAAACAGGCCTCCGGTCAGTTTCGGTTAGCCGCCGCCGTTGCAACCTTTGGAATGATTCTTTCTGATTCTAAATTCAAGGGAGAGTCTGATTTCACCCTCGTCCGTTCCCTCGCCAATTCTGCTGTGGGCGAAGATCCCGGGGGATACAGGAAAGAGTTTGTGGAGTTGTGTGAAAAGGCATCTAAACTTTATCAGTCCAAGCGTTAGATGCTTGGCAAATGGACATTTGGACCGTTGTGCAATTGTACAATTGTACAACGGTCCAAATGTCCATTTGTCAATTTTTCTTATAAGCCGGATGATACTTATGAATGGTCTCCCGTAAATACTCCCGATCCAGATGCGTATAGATCTCTGTGGTGGTAATACTCTCATGCCCCAGCATCTCTTGCACCGCGCGAAGATCCGCACCGCCTTCCACCAGATGTGTGGCAAAGGAATGCCGAAGGGTGTGCGGGGAGATATCTTTTCGGATCCCTGCTTTTTTAGACAGTTCTTTGATGATCATGAAGATCATCACGCGGGATAGCCTTCCGCCGCGGCGGTTCAGGAAAACGATTTCTTCATCGCCGGGCTTGGGTATTTGTTTATGTCGCGTGTGCTCTAAGTAGATTTTAAGGTGTTTCACTGCTTCACTGCCGATAGGAACCAGTCGTTCTTTATCACCCTTTCCGATCACGCGGATGAACCCCACGTCAAGATATAAGAACCGCAGCAGCAGGGTACACACCTCGCTCACACGCAGGCCACAGCTATACATGATCTCGATGATGGCGCGGTTGCGGATGCCATCGTCCTTACTGTGATCGATCTGTGCAATCATCTGTTCGATCTCATCGAAAGACAATACATCCGGCAGGGTTCTCTTGAGTCGAGGTGTATCGATGAGTTCCGTTGGGTCCGAAGTAATGACCTGCTCGGCCTGGCAGTAGCGGAAGAAATTGCGGAGGCCGCTGATGATGCGCGACTGGCTGGTGGCGGTCATGCCCAGTTCTCCGATCCACTTCAGGAAGGCCTGCAGATGCTTGAGGGTGATACCCGGGGGTTGGATCGATGAGCCCTCCAGGGAGAGGTACTGTGTGAACTTATCGACATCCGCCAGGTAGGCCTCCACTGTTGCATCCGAGAGGCTGCGCTCCAGCTGCAAATGCGCCTTGAATCCTTTCTTATAGGGCTCCCACATGGGTGCAAAATAAATTTTTTTGCCTGTTAAGCGCTTTGAATCATATTTGCCACTCATTCAGCACTATGCAGCCCATCAACCTTCGTGCTTTTCGCAAACTGGTTAACCTGAACAAACGCCGCTTCAGGATCTTTCTCACCAAGCTTGGGAAAAAACCACCCCGCAAGTTGGATGCGATGGCCGAAGAGATCGATAAAGAAGTATGGAAGGAAGTGGATTGCCTGACCTGCGCCAACTGCTGCAAAACGATGAGCCCCACCTTCACCAAGGAAGACCTCATCCGGATCTCTGCTCATTTAGATATGACGGTGGATGAATTCAAGAAAAAATATTTGTATCTTGATAAGATCGGCGACTGGATGAATGTGAAACAGCCCTGCCAGTTCCTGGATATGAAGACCAATATGTGCGGTATTTATTCTGTGCGTCCTCTTGATTGTGCCGGCTTTCCGCACCTGACGAGGAAAAAGATGAAGGACTATGTACACGTGCATCACCAGAATGTGACCTACTGTCCCGCCACCTATAAGATGGTGGAGAAGATGATGGAGAGAGTTAGGGGGAGTGTTTAGGGGG
>JBEISY010000116.1:0-5987 GCA_040375175.1 Chitinophagaceae bacterium | reverse complement strand
TGAAGGTGGAAGACTGTGCGTTTTGCTTCCACCTTCCAACTTCCACCTTTAAACTGGTCATTAGTTCGCTTCATTCATCCTGATCTTCCTACCCTTGAACTTCTTGCCGTCAATGGCCTTGATCATCTTATTGGCAGCAGATGGTTCGATCTCGATCCAGGAATTCATTTCCTTCATATCAATCTTGCCGAGCACATCTTTCTTCAGATCACTCATGTCAAGGATGAACTGCAAGAAACTGGCTTTGTAAAATCCGTCTTTGGTACCAAGGTTTACAAAAAGTTTTTTGGCATTACCACCTACCGCACTACCGCCGCTTCTGCCCTCAGATCTCTGCCCCCTGCCCTCTGACTTACCTCTTTCTGCGACCTGCGACCTGCCAACTGCAACCTGCTTATTCAGGTCAACGGCATTTGCATAGTACTGCAGGAAACGATCAAACTCCAACGCGGCAACGCGCTGCATGATCTCTTCTTTGTCTATGTGTGCAAACTTTTCCTTCAGCACCGGCAGGTAAGTTTCATACTCCCCATGGCTGATATCGGCCTGCAACATCTTGTCAATAAAATGGAAAAACTGCTTGCGGCATACATCATTACCAGAAGGGATATCCAGTTTATGAAAACGATTGTTCACCATTTTCTCGATCTGCCTGATCCTGTAAACTTCACGCGGGGTGATGATGGACAAACAGATACCACTTCTGCCCGCACGGCCGGTACGGCCACTGCGGTGCGTATATACCTCCGGATCATCCGGCAGTTCATAATTAATAACGTGTGTGATACCCTGCACATCTATACCACGGGCCGCAACGTCCGTTGCGATCAGTAATTGAATGCTTTTATCGCGGAACCTGGACATTACCTTATCCCGCTGTTGTTGTGTAAGGTCACCATGCAGGGCCTCGATATCATAACCCTCACGGATAAGCGCTTCTGTGATCTCCTGGGCGTCGGCCTTGGTCCTTGTAAAGATGATCCCGTAGATACCCGGATTGAAATCAATGATCCGTTTCAGGGTTTCATAACGGTAATTATGTGTGGTCTGGTAGTATTGATGATCGATATTGACGTTAGTGGCATTCACCTTGCCAATGGTCAGCTCAAATGGATCCTTCATATACCGCTTACTCACCTGCTTCACTTCCTGCGGCATGGTAGCGGAGAACAGCCAGATGCTTTCGCGGGCCGGCGTGTTCTGGAGGATAAACTCAATATCATCACGGAAGCCCATGTTCAACATCTCATCGGCCTCATCCAGTACAATGTATTGGATCTTATCAAGCTGTATCGCCTTGCGTTCAATCAGGTCGATCAATCGGCCTGGCGTAGCCACTACGATCTGCGTACCTCTTTTCAGGTCGCGGATCTGTGCAGTGATGGAAGCACCGCCGTATACAGCAGTAACCAACACGTTGGCAAACTTCTTCTTGAAGTTCATCAGGTCATTGGTGATCTGCATGCATAATTCCCGCGTTGGACAAACCACGAGGGCCTGTGGGTGCTTTTCGTTCTTATCGACCAATTGCAGCAGTGGAAGACCAAATGCTGCTGTTTTACCGGTGCCGGTCTGCGCGAGACCAACAAAATCTTTGGTACCCTGGAGAAGGACGGGAATCGATTTCTCCTGAATGGGTGTTGGGGCTGTAAAGCCAAGGTCTGCAATGGATTTCAGCAGGCCTTCCGCCAAACCCAGGGATTCAAATGTTGACATTTTGCAAAGATAGGAAGATAATGTGGCAATTCGGTAGTGCGGCAGTGTGGCAATGGAATACATGACCGGCAAGCACAATCCCGCATGTTTTTGTAATTTACCGTCGATGAAAAACGGTCTGTTGACAGGATTGCTGTGTTTACTCTGCTGGGCCGGGCGGGCCCAGATCAGTACGGCCGACAGTATGCGGCTGGCGTTGCTGGAGACGGAGAATGATTCTTCGCGCTTTTACACCCTTACTTCATTGGGCTATTTTTATGCTGATGTACGCACGGATTCCTCCTTATACTTCCTCAAACTGGCCCAGTCTCTGGCCATGAAAAACAATAAGCCACTCTCTGCAGCCTATGCGTTAAATGGGATCGGCGGTTCATTGAGAAAACTGAATGCCTTTGGTCAGGGGTTGGAGGCACTGCGGGAAGGATTTGATTATGCCAGCAATCCCAAAAACAAAGATGGGGCGTGGAAGGTTGGCAGGGAAGCCAGCAACCCGGCGTTGATCACCGCCCACCTGCATCTGGAGTTGGGGAACCTGCTAGGCGCCACCAACATCCTGGATCAGCAAGTGTTCCATTACAATGAAGGTGTAAAACTGGCCAATGCAAACGGGGATCTTGACGCGCTTGGAAAGCTTGCCGCGGCGATGGGAAGAATGCACGTTAAAAACAACCAGTTGGATTCCGCGCTGATCCTGCTCCGTTTTGCGGTAGTCACAACAGAGAAAACAGGCAATCAAAAAAACGTCTGTGGCTTACTGAATGAAATCGGCCAGGTATTTATCCTGAAGAATCGATTTGATTCTGCCAGTGTATTTCTTTACACCGCAGAATCCATGGCCTTTGAAACGGATAACATGGCAAGTCTGGTGGAAACGCATAAGATCCTCACCAACTATTATATCCAGCAGGGCCGCAAAGATTCCAGTCTTTTTTATGCGCAAATGAGCCTGGATGAAGGATTGTCTGTTGATCGGGAAACCAACCTGGGTGTGGTGTATGAAAACCTGTTCCGCGCTTATGCACTCAACAAACAACTGGACAGCGCTTATAAATACCAGGGGCTCGCGTTAACCACCAAGGACAGCCTCTACAATGAAAAGATCAAAGTATTGTCTGAATACCAGAACCTGAACTTTGCCGAGAAACTGAAGATCCAGGATCTGGAAAACGAGAAAGAACTCAACCAGGGTAAAATCAGGACCTATGCGTTGCTTGCCGGCACAGGGCTGATCCTTTTCCTTGCATTTATCTTTTACCGCAACAGTAGGTTGAAACAAAAGGCCCACGATAAGATCCAGAAAGCATACAGCGAGCTGAAGGAAACGCAGAAACAATTGATTCAATCAGAAAAAATGGCATCCCTGGGCGAACTCACTGCAGGCATCGCACACGAGATCCAGAATCCATTGAATTTTGTCAAGAATTTTTCAGAGGTCAATATGGAATTAGCGGAAGAGTTGAAAGAGTATATCGATAAAGGCGATATGGACGAGGTGAAGGCCATTGCGGATGATATTAAAGCCAACCAGGAAAAGATCAAATATCACGGTGAACGGGCCGATTCTATTGTGAAGTCGATGTTGCAACACTCCCGCACCAGCACGAGCCAGAAAGAACCCACTGACATCAATGTGCTTTGTGATGAATACTGCAGGCTCGCCTTTCATGGAATGCGGGCAAAAGACAAGACCTTCAATGCTGAAGTGAAAACACAACTCTCGAATATTTTAGTACCCGTGAATGTT
The DNA here is from genome assembly GCA_040375175.1 of Chitinophagaceae bacterium. Lineage (GTDB taxonomy): Bacteria > Bacteroidota > Bacteroidia > Chitinophagales > Chitinophagaceae > Pollutibacter. The sequence goes on along the minus strand of JBEISY010000116.1, from coordinate 2,527 downwards.
ATCCGGCAAGATATCGGGCGGGTGGTGCTCAACCTGATCAACAATGCACTGTATGCAGTGGATAAAAAAGCAAAAAAAGGGCTACCAGCATACAAGCCTGAAGTTTTACTAACCACTTCCAAAACCGGAAGTAGTATTGAGATCAAGATAAAAGATAATGGTGATGGCATTCCGGACAGTCTGAAAGAAAAAATTTTCCAGCCCTTCTTTACCACCAAACCTACCGGTGAGGGAACGGGCCTCGGCCTCAGCCTGAGCTATGATATTGTAACCAAGGGGCATGGCGGCGAGTTGAGGATGGATAGCAGAGAAGGCATCGGTACCACATTCACTATCATTATACCCATCAACGCCTGAATAAGATGAGAAAATATATTGCTTTATGCTTCTTCCTTTATCTTCTCCCTTTCCCTACAGGGGCGCAGGAATTGTTTGGGAACGACAGTATACTGCAACTAAAGATCAGCGGTGACCTGCGCAGCCTGATGGCGGATAAAGGCGATAATCCATCGCAGCATCCCATCGATATACATTACCAGGATGAAACCGGTGCAATGCAACAGTTATCCATTGCGGCCAGGACGAGGGGAAATTTCAGAAGAACGATGGGCGGCTGTACCTACCCACCCATCATGCTGTTGTTCCAGGACTCCGTGAAGGTGGCAGGAACCTTGTTCCACCAACAGAAAAAGCTGAAGCTGGTAATGCCCTGCAAAGGTGATCAGTATGTGGCCAAAGAATACCTGGCTTATCGGATATACCAATTGCTTACACCAATGGCATTCAAGGCAAGACTTGTGATACTAACGTTAGAGGATACCCGAAAAAATAAAACATCAGAACCAGTTCTCGCTATGCTGCTGGAAGAAGAGCACCAGCTTGCCACCAGAAATAGTATGGTTGCAGTAGAAAAAAAGATAGGTCCGAGGCAGGCTGAGGTCTCTGCATTCCACAGGATGGCAGTATTTGAATATTTTATTGGTAATACGGACTGGTCCGTGGAGTTTCTGCAAAATGTAAAACTTTTGGCCAAAGATACCAACGGCGTTGCCTACACGATACCTTACGATTTTGACCATGCGGGTATTGTAAGTGCACCCTATGCAAAGCCAGCAGAGCAGTTACAGTTGAGCTCTGTCAGGGAAAGAAGGTACAGGGGTTACTGCCTGACTGACCTGAACCTGCTTCTTCCTTTCTTCACCGAGTTTCAACAGTCGAGGGATAAGATTAATTCATTATATGAAACCGCATCGTACCTTGATGCGGCAAACAAAAAGGCGGCGGTAAAATTCATTGATGATTTTTACCGGATTATTGCGGATGAGGCAAAATGGAAAAAGGAGTTTGCTTACCCTTGTGATAAGAATGGGACCGGTAATGTAATCATCAGTGGATTGCAGAAAAGCAATAACTAAATTCGATAACTAAACGGCAACATGGTGTTAAACGGGATCATTTTAATCATCATTCTGGTACAGATCAGGAAACTGCTGATCAGGGACAACAAACTCCCGGATCTTCAGGTGCTGATCCGGAATGCTTTCGCCGTAGTGGGTGTATTGATTGCACTCTCCAATGCTGGCCCAATAGAAGACTATGCGCGCCTTGTGATAGACATCCTTTTTGCCATTACCATTTATATGGTATTCAAAAGGGAGGAGTTGCAGAGTTACCGCAATACCATGTATGCCTTCATCCCGATTGCAATTCTTGGCATGGTCCGGCATTTGCTGGCCTTTCTCCCGGCGAGTTGGGAAAAGATTGCCGAGGATTATGTAGAAGCGGCTATTGCTTTCGGATTTATCTGGATGATCGCGATGCTGATCATTGCCAACAAGCAGAGCAAGGCTTTGAAGAAGGCGCGGCAGATGATGGAAGAGGAAGAGAAGATGAAGCAGCTGGCAGAAGAGCAGCGGGAAAGCCTGGAGATCCTTGTGCAGGAACGCACGAAAGAGATCATGGAGCAGAAGGAAGAGTTACAACAGGCCGTAGTGGACCTAAAAGCGGCGCAGGCTCAACTGATCCACGCGGAGAAAATGGCATCACTGGGTGAGCTTACCGCAGGGATTGCCCACGAGATCCAGAACCCTTTGAACTTCGTGAATAATTTCTCGGAAGTGAACCTTGAACTGGCAGCAGAACTGAAAGACGAAATTGAAAAGACTACACTCGGCGATGATGATAAAACCAATCTCATCGCTATTACCAATATGATCCGCCAGAACCAGGACAAGATTAATTATCACGGCAAGCGTGCAGACGGGATCGTAAAAGGGATGCTGCAACATTCAAGAACCAGCACGGGTCAGAAAGAGCCGGTAGACCTGAATGCAATGGTTGACGAGTACGTGCGGCTAAGCTATCATGGACTGCGGGCAAAAGATAAGACCTTCAACGCAACCATTGCCCAGCACCTGGATCCGGCCGTTGGACAAGTAAAGGTTGTTCCACAGGATATGGGACGTACCCTGTTGAACATATTAAACAATGCCTTCTATGCCGTGCATGATAAACAAGGTAAAACAGC
>JBEISY010000282.1:0-3614 GCA_040375175.1 Chitinophagaceae bacterium | reverse complement strand
TGATCGTTGCCTGCGGACCTTCACGCAGCCGGATCTCAAAATCGATGGTGTCATTGTACACTGCTGTTTCCACAGGTTCGATCTGGAAGAACAGGTATCCATCGTCCATATATAACGAGCTGATATCACCACCTTCCTGTGACAGTTCCTTTCCGAGGCGTTTGTTGAGCGTATTGATATTGTAGGTATCGCCCTTCTTGATGCCGAGCAGCATAGACAAAACAGAATCACCATACTTGGTATTCCCTTTCCATCCGATATTGCCGAAATAGTACTTACCCCCTTCATCGATCTTAAAATCAACGTTGAGATTGCCCCTTGAATTGAGATACTGCGTATCGGCAGTGATCTGTGCGTCACGGTAGCCCATTGAATTGAGATAGGCGATGACCTTCTCTTTATCTTCAATATATTTTTTCTCGTTGAACTTCGCATTGGCGAACATCTTGAAACGGAACCAGGGTTCAAGGTAGTCCCGGATCATGGAAGGATGCAGGTATCCTTTATCTTTCATGAACTGCTGGAAACTCTGGGTCTTTACCTCGCCATAGGGACTGTTAACTGGAGGCGGGTACAAGGTCACCTTACTCATTTCCTTAGTGCCTTTCAACTGGCGTTTGAGTGCCAGTTCAGACACCTCTTCGTTACCGAAGAAATGGATGTTATCGATCTTTACCTTCTTGCCTTTATTGATGACGAAGGTGAAAAAAGTTTTGTTGGCATTCTTTACGTCAGGCGTCTCTTCAATCTTCACATCCACACTCATGAAGCCTTTCTCAATATAGTACTTGCGGATATTGTCGATAGCGGAAAGACGCATATTATCCGTTACCACCCTATTCTGGAACACGCCCACTTTATCGCGCAACTCATCACCCTCATTCTTCTTTACGCCTTTGAATTTGAAATCAGACAGCATGGGTCTTTCCTGCGCCACGATTTCGATCCAGATATTGCGGCCTTCCACTTTGGTGATGAATACATTGATATTCGTGAACATGTTCTGTGTCCACAGCCTGTTGATGGCCTTGGAGAACAGATCGCCACCCGGGAGGGTTACTTCATCTCCAACGGCAAGTCCGGAAACAGAGATCACGATGGCGGGGTCAAACAACTTTGCGCCGGTCACCTTGATTTCCTGGATCAGGTATTTCTTGGGTACCTTGGAATTCAGGATATTCAGCAGTTCGGGATCAACAGAAGTGACCGGTACCGTATCCTGTGCAGGAGGAAGGGTTTCCGTTTTTGCGGGCACGACGGGTTCCGTCTGCGCAAATGCGGTGTTGGCATAAAAAAAGGCAGTAAGCAGTAGGAGAGTACCAAAAACGCGCATCCGGATTCTACAATTTTCTGAATTAGGCGGCAAAATAACGGCTTTTCTTTGAATGCTTTGTTAAATAGCCTGTGAAATAGGGAGTTTAGGGTAAATGTTCTGCCGTTTCTTGTTTGATCTGCTGGGTGGTTTTACCGAACCGCCGCTCCCTTTTCTGGAAGTCTACGATGGCCTCGTAAAGGTTTTCCTTCCGGAAATCGGGCCAGCGGGTGGAGGTGAAGTATAGTTCGGCGTAAGCCAGCTGATACAAAAGAAAATTGCTGATCCTGTACTCTCCGCTGGTGCGGATCATGAGTTCCGGATCGGGGAACTCACTGGTGGCCAGGTACTGGCTCAGCAGGTCCTGGTTGATGGCAGCAGGGTCAAGCTTGCCTGCCTTTACGTCTATGGCCACCTTCCTGACCGCTTCCACGAGTTCCCAGCGGGAACTGTAGCTGAGCGCCATAACCAGGTTCAGGCCCGTGTTCTGGGAGGTAAGTTGAAGGGCTTCCTGCAAGGCATTATGAGCGTATTCCGGCAACATGTCCAGCGCTCCAATTACGTGCAGGCGGATATTGTTCTTGTTCAGGATCGGCACCTCTTTACGGATGGTTTCCACTAAAAGCTCCATCAGTCCCGTGACCTCCATGACCGGACGGTCCCAGTTTTCGGTGGAAAAAGCATATAGGGTGAGGTATTCAATGCCCAGTTCAGCGCAGCCTTCCACAATGTTGCGAACGCTTTCTACGCCATGAAAATGGCCGTAGAGCCTGTCCTGGCCCTTTTCCTCGGCCCATCTTCCATTTCCATCCATGATGATGGCAATGTGGCGGGGCAGCCTATCTGGTATAATTTGATCCTTGAGATCCATGAAGGCCAAATATAATGCGGTAATTTGACAATGCGGCAATGCGGTAATGAAGGAAGGAGAACTTACGCCTCGCCCTAATCCCTCCCCCCTGTTCACTATCTCGCCGTTGGGCAGCGGTAGGAGGTCAGGTTAAAGGTGACGGTGAATTCGGCAAAGATATAAGCGTCTTTTTGTGAACTGAACCCCCGTTGCCGGCCCGCAACACCTATTGGCGTGCCGGTTTCATAACTCCTGTCCTGTAATAGGGATGCTATCGTGGGGTTTCCGTTGGCATCCGGGGGGAATGCTGCCGGTCCCGCATAGGTAGTGCTCACATCATCAAGGTAGTCTGTGCCTGTAAACCGATAGGCTACTTCAAAACCCACGTTAATCAAAGGGCTCATATTATATTTTACACCCATGCCAAGTGGGAAGCAAAATCCTGTGCTGCCATAAGGTTTACGTTCCGGATAAAGTGAACTACCCTGTCCTTCGGTACCCAAGGGACGCAGAAAATGCTTCTCTTTGTTCAGGAAGGCATAAGGATCGTATCCAAATACTCCGATACCAAGGGTGATGTAAGGTGTGAAAATGTAGTCGGGATCGCCTGGCACAAAACGAAAGAAATTAAAATCCCCCTGGAGGGCCACTTCCCAGATACTCGTATTGAAACTCAGGTTCCGCCTTTTTTGAAATTCGTTCTTGCTATACACATCCGAATAGCCGAGCTGGGCATAGTGAAACCCAAACCTGATGCCAATATAATCGCCAACCTGTTTTCGGTAGAAGGCCCCTAGCGCAAATTTGGGTCTGTTGAAAGCCGCTCTGTTATTCAAATCTCCAAAATAGTGTGCAGCACCCAGTGAAAGGCCGATCTCGCCTTCATAAACGGTGGATTGGGGCTGTGCCTTTGCTTTGGTGTTTATCATGATTAGGACCAAGGCCAACCAGAAAATTCTACGCATGCTCAAAAAAACAAAATTATCTTGAAAAGAGACTGTTAATTGCAAAAACCATTAGTTCCTTGTGTCAAATCCCCAGGCAAGTTTTTTGCGCAGGGTTTGTAAAAAATTGTTTTCATTCAGTCTCACCAGGCTGATGGTAAATCGTTCTTTCTTCACCGCCAGTTGAATGTGTTTATCTACGATCTCCCTCCTTGAATCCAACGCACAGATAAACTGATCCAACCTCCCTTCAACTTCAAATGAGATGATATTATTGTCTGGAACCACAATGGGCCGAACATTCAGGTTATGCGGCGCAACAGGTGTAATCACAAAATTACTGCTGTCCGGGAAAACCACCGGACCGTTGCAGCTGAGGGAATACCCCGTGGACCCGGTAGGCGTGGATACGATCAATCCATCGGACCAATATGTATTCAAAAACTCTCCGTTGAGGTAGGTGTGAATTTTGATCATGGGCGATGTATCCCGCTTGTGAATGGCAAAC
>JBEISY010000442.1:0-2125 GCA_040375175.1 Chitinophagaceae bacterium | reverse complement strand
AGGCGGTATGCACGTGTATTCACCCTGGTGGGGCGAAAACAAAAAACTCGATTTCCCCCGCGGATATCACGTGGAATATTGGGGCGGTATGGGCCAACCTGCCTATGGCTTTGGCTGGGTTTTAGAAGGCCTCAAGGGTATTTATGATGTGATTGGCCAGAAAAAAGAAGCGGGTGGGTATGGCAAAAGCCTGAAAGAAGACTATCGGTACTTCTATGGAGCCGGTGTAGGGATGGCAGGCAGGGGAGAAGCCATTGCTACTTACGATAACTATTGTGAGATCGATCCAAATGTGGTCGACAAATATGGTATTCCCGTATTGAAGTTCAATGTGAAATGGAGTGATCATGAAGTGAAGCAGGCCAAGCACATGAAGGAAACCTTCAGGGAGATCATGCATAATATGGGTGCGGTTATTACCTGGGGCGATGACGGTCCGGAGAATAGCTATGGCCTTGAGACGCCGGGTAAGATCATCCACGAAGCCGGTACGGCTCGAATGGGTGATGATGCAAAAACATCGGCCCTCAACAAATGGAACCAGGGACATGATTGTAAGAACCTGTTTGTGGTGGATGGCGCGGCGTTTACATCGCAGGCAGATAAGAACATTACCTGGACCATTATGGCGCTGTCTATGAGAGCGTCTGAGTATTTGATTGACAGTATGAAGAAAAAAGAAATCTGATCTAGTAATTAACAATTGACAATTAGCAATTGGCAATTGGAATAACAAATAACAAGTAACTAATTACATCCCTTATGGATAGAAGACAATCGCTCAAAGCCCTTGCCGTAGGAACGGTCTCTACAGCACTGATCCTGGATGCCTGTAAAACGGCAGACAAGAAAGCGACGGATAACGTTGACGGGCAACCGAAGGTGAATGAAGGCGGTGGTTCTCCGGGCCTCGACAGGCAGCCGGAAGAGATCGCGCATTATAAAGAAGTGACGTCGAAAACCTTCTTCACGGAACATGAAATGGCCACGATCGCGGTTTTGGCAGATATCATCATTCCGAAAGATGATGTCAGTGGTTCAGCAACGGATGCAAAAGTTCCTGAGTTTATTGAATTCATCGTGAAAGATATGCCGAACCACCAGGTGCCGATGCGCGGCGGTCTGCGCTGGCTGGATCTTCAGTCGTCCAAGATGTTCGGCAAAGCATTTAAAGACTGCAGTGCACAAGACCAGATCAAACTGGTGGATGAAATCGCCTATCCCAACAAAGCCAAAAAAGACATGGCGCAGGGTGTGGCGTTTTTCAGTCTGATGCGCAACCTGACGGCCACTGGATTCTATACGACTAAGATCGGTGTGGACGATATCGGATATAAGGGCAATACACCCAACCAGTGGAAAGGTGTTCCTGATGAAGTGTTGAAGCAGTATAATCTTGCGTACACAGAAAAGGAATTAAAAGAGTGCGTGAAGTTTGATTAGGGAAAAATTTAAAAATCAAAAGTCAAAACAACAGATATGCTGAATGCCAATAAGAAAAAAAAGTATGAACGCAGGCAGTTCATTCGCGATGCAGCCGTAGCGGCGGCGGGTTTCACCATCGTTCCGCGTCACGTACTCGGAAAAGGATTTCTTGCACCCAGTGATAAACTCAATATCGCCGGTATTGGTGCAGGTGGTAAAGGAGAAAGCGACCTCGCCGAGTTTGCCAAAAGTCCGAAAGCAAATATCGTTTGCTTTGCCGATGTGGATGAAAGGCAGATCACCGCTTCAGTTAAGCGTTTCCCGAAAGCTAAGATCTACAAGGACTTCCGCGAGATGCTCGATAAAGAAGGAAAGAACATCGATGCCGTTTCTGTGTCCACTCCGGATAGTACGCACGCCGTAGCGGCAGGGGTCAAAAATATCGCCGTCAAAACGAGCGCAATTAAATTCTTGCTGAATCGCTTAGACATTGGGAAAGGATAGACAATTAAGTTCAGATGAGCATCTCAATGTGGTCATTTTGTACAAAAACATAACAGTGCCCCGAGTGGGGGTCGAACCCACACTTGGAGGATTTTAAGTCCTCTGCCTCTGCCATTGGGCTATCGGGGCCATGCGATAAGGGTCAGAGTCTACTTGCCTTTTTGATTACCGAATCCAACATCTTTTCGGTTAATTT
>JBEISY010000417.1:0-2344 GCA_040375175.1 Chitinophagaceae bacterium | reverse complement strand
CTTCCATACGAATGATGAAACTGCCATATCCGGGATGCGAATAAGTGCCCGTATAGTCGTTAAGCGAATGGGATGGTCTGGTGCCCATTTTCTTAGCACTACTGTCTGCCTTCTGTTCATCTTTTTCAGCAGCCTTCGCTTTTTTTGCATTGGCCATCTGAATCCCGCTCCAGTCGCGGTATCCAAGCCCCAACATCCGGTCCACGATCGTATTCCGGATGATACCAGGCAGGGACGATCCATTCTGATTCACCAGTACTACAATACCGATGCTGTCTGTTGGGAAGAAGCTTGTACTTGCCGAGAACCCATCGATATTACCCCCATGTTCCACACGATAATGTCCGCGATAAGAAGCGAGAACCCATCCCATACCGTAATTGGAAAGGAAGACGTCACTGATCTCTTTGGTTGGAAGGGCGCCACTAATCACCATTTGTGAACTCATGGCCTGAGCATGATATGCTGCGGGTATCACTTCCTGTGTATTATACTTGCCGCCATTGATCCATGTCTGCACCCATCGGGCCATATCTCTTGCATTGGAATTGATGGAGCCGGCGGGACCCATCGCATCGATGTTCATGTATTCAATCTTTTTGATCAGCGAGTCTTTCTCCACTTTATAACCCAGGGAACTATTGCTGCCATTGCTCAACGCCGTGATAGATGGCGAGGAAAAACTCATGCCCAATGGCGTGAAAATTTTCTGTTGCAATAGTTTTTCCCAGGATGTTCCGGTGAGCTGCTCCGCTAAATATCCTTGCGCAAGGAACATGTAATTGTTGTACTGCCATTTCTCGCGTAGGGTAGCAGATGGTTGGAAATAACGTATGCGATAGACAAGACTATCGCGGGAAACAGAAGAACCATACCACGACATATCATGACGCGGTAGGCCGGTGCGATGGCTCATCATATCTCTTGTAGTCACCTGGCTGGTGAGGGCGTCATTGTAAAAACGCAGGCCGGGTATATATTGGTTAACGGGTTTATCGAGATCCAGTTTCCCTTCACTCACCAGCATGCCAAGCAGCGTGGACGTAAACGCTTTTGTACAGGAGCCAATCGCAAAAAGCGTTTCATCCGTGACAGGTAATTTTTTATCCAGATCGCGGTAGCCATAACCCTTCGCCAAAAGAACTTTGTTCTTTTCCACCACTGCTACGGAAACGCCTACGGCTTTCCATTCCTTCAATACGCGATTGATGAATGTGTCGAGCCCGGCTAATCTTTTGTCCTGCGCCTGCACTTCCAGTGCAAAAATCAGCAGGAATAGTGAGACGATATACTTCATTTGTTTTCGCTTATTCTTCCATGTAAGGTAAGACCCAATCGGAGAAAAACGAAAAGCCTCTTGCACCTACCACAATGTCTTCAACTTTGCCCTTCACTACCAGGATGGAAACAGGTCTGCTGTTGATGCTTTCCAAAAGGGCATTGGATGAGGTGAAGCTGCCGGTGGTGAAGTGGAACGGATGGGTGGACAGGAATTTATTGATGATGTCATCGGACTCATCCGATATGGCCAATACCCTCAGTTTGTCCGGATATTTTTGTTGCAGTTCATCCAGTTCTGGCATCTCTGCCCGGCAGGGCGGGCACCAGGTGGCCCAGATGTTCAGGATCACGATCTTATCTGCATATTGTTGCAGGGATTCATCCGTATTGGTGCCCAGGTTCCGGAATTGAAAGGCGGGCAAGGGCTTGCTCTTATACTGCATCACCGCATCCATCGGCGCTGCGTAGTTTTTCTGCAGGATGAAGAGCAGGAAGATGCCTGCAGCCAGTGAAAAAACATCACTTCCTAAACTGCCCCATTCTTTTTTATTTTTTGGGACGATGTATTTCCGCCGGATCATCGGCCTGATCATGGTGAACAGCGTGTACACCAGCAACGCAATCGCCCCAACCCTAATCCAAAAAAGTAGTGATGTTGTCATCTGTATTCAATTGCCACACTGCCTCATTCGCAAATTGTCTAATTATTTCAGCGCTTGCTCCAAATCAGCAACGATGTCTTCCACATTCTCCATGCCCACACTAAACCGGATCAGTCCATCTGTGATGCCGTATTTGATGCGGTCTTCGGGCTTCACGCCGTAGTGCGTCATAGAAGCAGGATGACATAGCAGACTATCACAGGTACCCAGCGAAACAGTGCGTGTACAGAATTGAAGTTTATTCATGAAACGCACACCGCCCTCTAAACCATCCTTATGTTCAAAACTGAGCATGGCGCCAGGTAAGCGCATTTGTTTTTGTGCGATGGCATAATCAGGATGCGAGGGCAAACCGTTGTAATTGACATTGGCAACTGCGGAATGACCGGACAGGTACTCCG
>JBEISY010000030.1:0-10683 GCA_040375175.1 Chitinophagaceae bacterium | reverse complement strand
TGATCATTTGTTTTACGCTTCACTTTCCACTTCATGCTTTGATCGCTGTGCGTGCTGTCTGAATCCTTAGGACCAAACATCATCAATGACGGCCACCACCAGCGGTTGATCGCATCCTGGCACATCGCTTTCTGCGCATCAGAGCCCTGACTCAGCGTGAGCAGGATTTCAAAGCCCTGGCGTTGGTGGAAACTTTCTTCTTTGCAGATCCGCACCATCGCTCTTGCATATGGACCATAAGAAGTTCTGCAGAGCATCACCTGGTTCATGATGGCAGCGCCATCCACTAGCCAGCCCACTGCACCCATATCGGCCCAGGTCAGTGTGGGGTAATTGAAGATGGATGAATATTTTGCTTTGCCCGAGAGCAGGTCGTCAATCATTTGCTGACGCGAAGTACCGAGGGTCTCCGCGGCAGAATAAAGGTAAAGGCCATGGCCCGCTTCATCCTGCACTTTGGCCAGCAGCACCGCTTTTCTTTTCAACGATGGCGCGCGTGTGATCCAGTTCCCTTCCGGCAACATCCCTACAATTTCACTGTGGGCATGCTGGCTGATCTGCCTGACAAGGGTTTTCCGATACGCCTCTGGCATCCAGTCCTTCGGCTCTATCTTCACTTCAGCATCAATTTTGTCCTGGAAAACCTGCTCCAGGTCGTGCGTTTGTGTTGTGGTCATCATATCTCAAAGATAAATGAGTTTGAATAAAATACTAACACTTGTTAGTATAAGAAATCCTTAACGTTGATCGAAGTCAACAAAGACGCTCTCTGTCAGGGGATGGCTCTGGCAAGTGAGGATAAATCCCTGTTTAACTTCCTCAGCTTCAAGGGCGTAGTTGACGTCCATCTCCACCTTGCCTTCCACGAGTTTGGCTTTGCAAGTAGCGCACATACCGCCTTTGCAGGCGTAAGGCAGATCCGCGCCGGCCCGTAGGGCTGCATTCAGGATGCTGTCTCCTTCCTGCGGAAGGGTGAACTGTGTAACCACCCCATCGATCTTCACTTTGATCATGGCCATACTACCTGTTGCGGATGGACGGGACTCCCGGGCAGCCTGCTTATCAGCCGCGGCACCTGGTGTGGTGAACAGTTCAAAATGGATATGTGCCGATGGGAACCCGGATGCTTCCAGCGTGTTGCGCACGGCATGGATCATTGATTCCGGCCCGCAGATGAAAACTTCGTCTATGCTTGACAGTTGGATCAACCCGCGTGTGAGCTGCTGGCATTTGTTTGCATCGATCCTTCCAAAGTTGAGCGGACTATCGGGTTCCTCCTGGCTCAACAAGTGAATGAGCTGGAGCCGTTGCATATATCTGTTCTTCAACTCTTCCAGTTCTTCGCGGAAGATGATGGAGCGCCTGTTTTTATTGCCATACACCAGCGTAAACCGGCTCTGGGGCTCAGTTTCAAGGGTTGTCTTGAGGATAGACATCACGGGCGTGATGCCACTGCCCGCCACATATGCCAGATAATGTTTTTGGGCCGATGGATCCAGCCTTGTATTGAATTTTCCTGTGGGTGGAAGCACATCGAGTTGCTCTCCTTCCTTCAAATGATCATTCGCCCAGTTGGAGAATTTTCCGTTGGGCATCCGCTTGATGGCTATCCTCAGTTCATTTTGGGATGGGGCACTGCAGATGGAATAGTTCCTGCGCAGCTCCTCGCCGTCAATATTTTTGCGGAGGGTGATATTTTGTCCCTGCTGAAAAATGAACTGTTGCCGCAGTGATTCCGGTACGTCAAATGCAACGGAAATGCAATCCTCGGTTTCTTTTCGGATATGCCTGACCGTGAGCGTGTGAAAATGTATCGACATACCTATTTTTTTAGGCCTTTTACAAGATGGAGCACCATGTTTTCTTCCAGTTCCTCAGCGCTTATGTTCTTTTTGGTGCGATGCCAGAACTCAATGCCCCGCACGGCACTCATGAGGGTGAGCACTACTGCGTAGGGTTGTACTTTTTTGATATTGCCTTTGCGCATCCCGTCTTCAATGACCTGCTCCAACCGACGGACATAGACCCGGCGTTCATTGAGGAAGGTGCCGTTATAGGGCTCTTCCATGTATTTGCTTTCATTGTTAGTGACCATTACTTCGTCAAGCCGGTTGATCCACATCTGGATATGAAAGCGCACGATGGCTTCCAGTTTCTCCAATCCGGTAAGAGTTTCATTGGCCTCCACTTCCATGAGCTGGGCGTTGAAATCATTGGCCACCCGGAAGCAGATTTCCTGCAGGAGTTCGGCTTTTGAGCGGATATGGTTGTAGAGGCTCGCGGCTTCTACGCCCACCTCTCCCGCAAGGTCCCGCATGCCCGTGGAGGGAAAACCCTTTTCCCGGAACAGCTGCGCCGCTGCCAGCGTGATCATTTCCCGCCGGTTGCCATTTTTTCTGCCAGAAATCCTACCCATTGTTAGTCTGATTATTGAAAACAAAACTAACAATTGTTAGTGAAAAATCCTCACCAGCAGAGAGCCGCTAATAGCTACTAGCTAATAGCTATTAGCATATCTCATATATTTGCGGCTAAATCAAACCTTTATGTCGCTTGTTGTTGGTTCCATGGCCTTTGATGATATCGAAACCCCGTTTGGCAAGAGCGACAAGATCGTTGGGGGTGCCGCAACGTATATAGCGTGGAGTGCTTCCAATTTCAGCCATGACATCAAGCAGATTTCTGTTGTGGGTGGTGATTTCCCCCAGACTGAGTTGGATGATTTGCATGCAAGGGGGGTTGATCTTTCCGGCGTGCAGATCAAAAAAGACCAGAAGAGCTTTTACTGGTCTGGTAAGTATCACATGGACATGAATACGCGGGATACCCTGGACACACAATTGAATGTACTCGCGGATTTCAATCCGGTTGTACCGGAGAGTTACCAGGATTGCGAGTTCCTGATGCTGGGTAACCTGGTGCCCGCAATACAGATGAGTGTGATCAAACAATTGAAACAACGTCCCCGCCTCGTTGTAATGGATACCATGAACTTTTGGATGCAGACCGCTTTGGAAGACCTGGAAGCGGTGATAGGGCAGGTGGATGTGTTGTTGGTAAACGATAGTGAAGCGCGTGAATTGAGCGGTCAGTTTTCTCTTGTAAAAGCAGCGCGCACCATCATGAAGATGGGTCCTAAATACCTGATCATCAAGAAAGGGGAGCATGGCGCTTTACTTTTCCATGAGGAGAGGGTATTCTTTGCGCCGGCCCTGCCGCTTGAAGAAGTTTTTGATCCAACTGGAGCAGGAGACACCTTTGCGGGTGGATTCATCGGACATATTGCACGTACGAGGGATATTTCTTACGATAACATGAAGACCGCCATCATTGTAGGGTCTGCCATGGCTTCCTTCACGGTAGAAAAATTCGGCACCCAGCGGCTGCGCGAGATCACTAAAGAAGATATTGATGGGCGCATCCAGGAGTTTGTACAACTCGTGAACTTTGACATAACATTGATTTAGCTACTAGCTATTAGCAAATAGCTAATAGCAAATTAGTTTTTGATGAGTTTCTGGGTATACAACACATTTTCTCCTGTAATACGGAGAATGTAAACGCCAGATGCAATGGTTGAAAGGTCAATATTCTTCTTTAGCTGTGATGTAGTTTTCGCTAACCGGGTCTGGCTAAGCAGTCTTCCATTCACATCTACAATATCGGCGGTAAGAGGGGTCTTGGTATCACCAGTGACCAATAGGTCTAACTGCGTAGTGAAAGGATTTGGTCCAACCTGAAAATCCAGACCTCTGTTAGACAGAATCAACTTCTTCACAGCAGAATATTCAAACTTATTATTCTTGTCAACTTGCTTCAGTCGATAGTAGTTTACTCCCTCGATTGGCTGGGCATCGGTAAAGGAGTAGTTTTTTTGAGTGGAGCTATTCCCGGCTGCAGCCACCCTGCCGATTTCGATATAGTCTTTGCCGTTTGCGGATCTTTCAATGGCAAAAAAGTTGCTATTGGACTCTTCAGCCGTGATCCAGTTCAGTTTATTGGTACCTCTTCCTGCACTTTCGGCTTTAAAAGACAACAGCTTAACGGGAAGTATCATGTTAAGGCTGAATTGAAGAAACCAATCATACATATTTTTATTGCCAAACCTTGTTTTACCCGGATCATATGCTCTGGACCATGCATCGTGGCCTTCGGTGACAGGGTCATAGTAAAACTGTGCTTTCCCCGGCTGCAAGGCATTGATGCCATCTGCAAATCCTTTGGAAACTTCATATGACACCGTTTTATCAAGAAAATTGTGTGTAAAAAATACACCTACAGAAGTATTGCTGGCAACATTGTTGATAATAGCGTTATAAGCGTTGCCGTATCCACAATTCGCAATATAGGGACACGATGTTCCTGTTGCAACGGGCGCAATAGCCGCGATCTTAGATGCTCTGGCAGGATTTTCCATGTATTCCATGATTTTGCCTCCCCCCAGACTCAGACCTGTCAGATAAACCCTGGAAAAATCGATCTTATTTCTATACTTATTGAAAACATAGTTCTCCATGAAACTTGCATAATCCTCTATAGAAGATCCGGGAGCACCTTGCATACCAATGACAAGAAAATTAAATGTACCTGCTGAATACAACCCGCCTTCAAGAATAATGGCGATCGCTCTTATGCCAAGAAATTTGACAGATTGAGGATCACTTGTTTTCAGATCACCGGCACCTGGGAAGAAAAAGATGATGGGGTATTTTACAGTGAGATCATTTGCATTATATCCAAAAGGAACAAATTCATAGGAATTCGTAACCTCACCCGAACCCGTATATGCATTCCATATGTACTCAGTGTGACCGGCGCCGAAATTGTCACTTGTTTTGATAACAGTTTGCGCATTTGTAGTTACATAGGATACGCAGATGACAATGAGGACGCCTATTTTTAAGCGCCATGGATAGATTGCTTTCATACATTAATAGCCTTTCCCGTTATATAATTCTCTCAGGGGTTTTAGGGGAAAGCAAAGGGGTTTTCGGTGCGGATCGTGGGCAAATGTATGAAAATCTGATAAATACAAGTTCTCTCATTTTGTAAGCCGTCCTCGCCACACCGCGAGGGGAATCTTGGCCAGCTTTGTGTGCCCATCTGGATGTACAAACCGGGCTGACACAATGTAATTCCCTTGTGGAACGGGAGTGCGCTCCTTATTCCATCCATCCCACCTAAATGAACCCCTTGTCCCGCATAATTCATTGTTAGCAATGGTCACTACGCTGGCCCCCGTCATTGTATATACCTCTATCGAAGCCAGGTATCCCGGTTGATCCAGAACGTAGTTAAAAAGGACGAAGTCCTGATAGCCATCCTGGTCTGGGGAAATGATGCTCGTGCTCGGCACGAAAAGCTTTCCCTCGATCTCCGGGAACCTTATGACCTGGCTGTTTTGGTAACCAGGTGTACCATATCTGACGGATGAAGCTGCTGAATGCCAGTTTTGCTGACGCTGCGTGATGCCCATGGGATTGATCCGCTCCAGGGAAACCCCTTGTGGGGTGCTCATCAGCGGGTGATGCCAACCGGCTTCATATTGGAGTTCATCAACAATACTGCCTTGGGCATTCAGGATTACAACTGTTCCTTCATCATCGGGAAAGCTTGGTAATGCCGTCTCCAGCATAAGGATCTGCTCTGGAGAATAATAACGATGTATCCAGCTGCTGTCTTCAGTGAGCAAAAGATATTGGTTCGGTAACAGAGGAAAAGTGGAAGTAATGATGGGCCGCGGAGCAGACAAGGAACCGTTAGCTGTTCTGTTGGCCATCATCATTTGCGCAACATCGATCACTTCCGAAGAACGATTGTAAATCTCGATATAATCTGATCCTCCTGCAGGCGGATCAAAAAGGACTTCATTGATGACGCACTGTGTATTCACCTGCGTGGCGAACCGTCCAATGGTTGCGGATAGGGGAGCCGATGTGTTGCCACTGCAATCAGCCAGATCTTTTAGCAACAGGGTCAGCAGTGAGTCTTTTGGAAAGGGCTGCCGAAGCCTGATTTCTAATACCTGAAACAAAGGCGGTAACCACTGCTGGAAGGTAATGTCTATCTGCGGAGAGAAGGAAACCACCTCATCATCCATCGGCTCATTCATTTGAATGTATAGATTCAGACTGTCTGCCAAGTAAGCAAGGTTGATCCATGGCATGGCGGTGTCCCTGATGGAACCAGCTGTGTGGTTGGGTTTACCTGGTGTACCTCCAACCGAGGATGTAGACGCGGCCCAGTTGACGGATTGCAGGCAGGGTTGTGAAGCGTCAATCATTTCCAGCGACCAGCCTCCTTCTTTCTTTACCGGATTCCGATACCAGGAACTATTGTAGGCGATGGCATGTATGAGGGAGTCTTTCTCATTGAACAGCAGTAAAGTATCTTCCTCATTGTTCAGGGTGGGGAAGGGGGTCAGGGAGATGCAAGATCCAAAGGCCCGGTAGGAAGCGAGGGATCCTGATGAAACCAGGATAACCAGACTGTCCGGCTTTAGCATGAAGTTAGTGGTGATCCTTCCGGAAGTTGAACCATTGCTGACCCGCCAGTTGCGAAGCTGGATATCGTAGGTGGAAACATTTTTCAGTTCGATGAATTCAGCATTGGGCAAGCCACGGGAAGGTGATGGATCCGGCAACAGTTCATGGATCAATACCGAGTGCCGTGCGCTGTTTTGTGCATGCACAGGCAAAAAAGGAATTACGCTCAACAACCACAGGCTCCATCTCATCAGATCCGTTTAAGTAAAATTAATACTGAGTTGAAGCTGTTCGATAGGTGTTTTCACCACTCCGTTTACAGAAAAAAACTTTGGTGGAACAGTGAATCAGCTTTATTTTCGAGCAGATGTCAATGAACAAACATAATAAACGCACTAAAAAATCATCCCTTCGGGAAGGTTGAGGAGTGTTTATGTTTCAACATAATTATCCGGGCCTTCCAAGTTGGAAGGCCTTTTTTTTAACCAATCAATGAAAAAAACGTCAAAATGAAAGTAGCAGTAGTAGGCGCTACCGGCCTTGTAGGAACAAAAATGTTACAGGTACTGGCAGAGAGAAATTTTCCTGTGGATGAACTGATCCCCGTTGCTTCGGCTGCCTCCATCGGCAAGGAAGTGATGTATAAGGGTAAAGGATTTAAGGTGGTTAGTGCCGAAGATGCCATTGCTGCACGTCCTGATGTAGCATTGTTTTCTGCGGGAGGATCTACTTCGCTGGAACTCGCGCCCAAATTTGCGGCCGCAGGAATTACTGTTATTGATAACTCGTCTGCCTGGAGGATGGACCCTTCCAAGAAACTGGTGGTACCGGAGATCAATGCCGATGCCTTAACAAAAGATGACAAGATCATCGCTAATCCCAATTGTTCAACTATTCAAATGGTGGTTGCACTTAATCCCCTCCATCTGAAATATAAGATCAACAGGATCGTGGTATCCACTTACCAAAGTGTTACAGGTACAGGTAAGAAAGCCGTGGACCAACTGATGGGTGAACGCAATAAACTGGTGAAAGGCAGTGCCGATGAATATCCGATGGCATATAAATATCCCATCGATCTCAATGTTATTCCACAGATTGATGTGTTTCTGGATAATGGCTACACGAAAGAAGAAATGAAGATGGTGAATGAGACGAAGAAGATCATGCGGGACAACAGTATTCGTGTTACGGCTACAACGGTGCGCATCCCGGTGATGGGCGGACATAGTGAAAGTGTAAACATTGAATTTGAACACGAGTTTGATATGGCGGATGTAAAAGCATTGTTGAGCAATGCACCTGGTGTGCTGTTGGTAGATGACCCTGCAACACAGCAGTATCCGATGCCGAAAGATGCGCATGAACGGGATGAAGTTTTTGTGGGAAGGCTTCGCAGGGATGAAACACAGCCGAAGACACTGAATATGTGGATCGTGTCAGACAACCTCCGTAAAGGCGCAGCAACCAATGCGGTGCAGATTGCAGAATATTTATTAAAAACAAAGCTATTAGCCAATAGCTATTAGCTAATTGCACTAATATGACGGCGCTTACATTTTTAAGGAAGCTAAAAAAGAACAACAACAAAGCCTGGTTTGACGAGAACCGGGCTTTGTATGAAACGGCTAAGAAAGAGATCGAGGAATTGGTGGAGGAGATCATTAGCAATTTCGGAAAAACAGAACCTGCCGTCGCGCATCTGACTCCGAAAGACTGTTTGTTCCGGATCAACCGGGATGTGCGATTCTCGAAAGATAAATCGCCCTATAAAACCAACTTTGGTATTTCAATCACCTCCGGAGGAAAGAAATCACCACTGGCCGGATATTACCTGCACATTGAGCCAGATGAAGGATTTGTTGGCGGAGGGCTGTGGATGCCGGGTGCGCCGGTGCTGTCTGCGGTGCGGCAGGAGATCGACTACAACCTGAATGAATTTTCTGGATTGCTGAAGACTTCATCCTTCAAGAAGCAATATGCTGCTTTGTATACTGGGAAGGATGTTTCCCTTTCGCGCGTTCCCAAAGGGTACGAATCGGATAATCCGGCGGCGGAGTTTCTGAAGTTGAAGAGTTATCTCGCGATGAAAAAATTGGATAATAAGGAAATGGAATCGCCCCAATTCGTAAAGCAGGTCTGCGAAGCCTTCAAGGCGCTGAAGCCGGTGATTGATTTTTTAAACAGAGCCCATCTCTAACCCGTTAAAATAAGAAAAGCGGCACACGCCGCTTTTTCTATTTTACTTTCCCCCAGTTCTCACCGCTCTTGATCCGGTAAAGCGTCATTTCACTGACACCGTATTTTTCCGCGAGTTGTTTGAAGGTTTGTTTTCTTTTCGGATCGCCCAAAACTTTTTTGATGGTTTTTACCTGGGCGGCATTCAGTTTGAGACCGTTGCTCCGAGCAGCTTGTATTTTTTTATAGGCAATTTTGGCAGGAGAATTTTGCTGGTGAACCGCTACTTCTTCCTGGGTTGCCCATTTGAGGTTAGATGATTTATTGTCTAACTTATTATGGTTAGCATGGATCACATACTTGTGTTTAGGGCTTGGCTTTTTTGAAAAAAGCTTAGCCACTTCCCTGTGAATATAAATAGTGCCCTTGCTGTTGGGGCGATGTAGATTCAGGCTTTTGTAGCCAGTGGTCAAAGAGCCGTTGAGCAATTTGCCATCTTCATGAACATCGTCTGTGTAACTCGCAACCCTACCCATATTGGATACGGCATATTTTTTCCTCAGTTCTTTCCATCCGGGGAACTGCAGGTTTTTCCAAACTTCACCAGGTATCTTTTTAATCATAGCGGTGTTTTAGTCTTTTAAATGTACTACAAGAAACCATTCATGGCATCTTATTTTAACATTTAACGCATATTATTAACAATAGTTTTAGGCTATCCATCAGCGTTATACTAGCTAGTAGATACTAGCTATTGGCTATTTTGAGGAAGTCGTCTTCGGAGAGGATCTGGACACTTCCCAGTTTTTTGGCTTTTTCCAGTTTTGATCCTGCGTCTTCACCCACTACCAGGTAATTGAGTTTGCTGCTGACACCACTGACGAGCTTGCCTCCTTTCGCTTCCACCATTTCCTCTGCCTCGCTGCGCTTTAGTTTATTCAGTGTTCCGGTAAACAGAAAAGTTTTACCGGAAAGGCTTCCTTCTGCCTGTGATTGTTTTTTCTGGTTTTGCAGTTGAACGCCGGCTTCTTCAAGCCTTTGTAGCATATGGATATTGTCATCGTTGTGGAAGAATTGATAAACACTTTCCGCAACTTTTACGCCCACATCCTCCAGGGATCTGAGTTCCTCAAGACCCAGGTTTTTTAATTCGGGTAGATAGCCCGTTGCATTCGCTAGGGTTTTGGCAGTGGTTTCGCCCACGTACCTTATCCCCAGTGCATAGATGAGGCGATGGAGGGGTTGCGACTTTGACTTTTCAATGGCCTCGCGGAGGTTGGTGATGGATTTTTCTCCAAACCCTTCCATTTTGCCGAGCTCCTCAAAGGGCAGATGGTAAATCCCTGGGATATCTTTAAGGAAACCGAGCTGATGAAACTTTCGGATATTGGCTTCACCCAATCCGCGCAGATCCATAGCATCTTTACTGGTATAGTGGATGATTCTTTCAACCACTTGTGCTTCACAATTGATGTTGATACAACGCCATACAGCTTCGTCTTCCGGTCGGAACAAAGGATCACCACAAACCGGGCAATGCGTTGGGAAAACGATGGGGGTCTCTTTTCCGGTACGGATCTCCGTTAGTGCCTTCACTACATAGGGAATGACATCACCGGCCCTTTCCACTAAAACCTGGTCGCCGATCATTATGTCTCTTTCCCGGATAAAATCTTCATTATGCAGTGAGATGGAGCTAACGGTAACCCCACTGAGTGGAACAGGTTCAATTTTTGCAACCGGCGTAATACTACCGGTGCGGCCTACCTGAAATTCAACTGCACGCAGCGTACTGGTGGCTTGCCTGGCCTTGAACTTGAAAGCGATGGCCCACCGCGGATGGTGAGTGGTCATGCCTAGTTTTTCCTGCAGTGCTAATTCATTGACCTTGATCACCAGTCCATCTATTTCGTAAGGAAGTTCATCCCTTTTTGCTTCAAAGTCTTTGCAAAAATCAATCACACCCTGGATGCCATTGAAAACCTTTTTTTCATGTACAGGACTCCGGAAGCCAAGCTCC
>JBEISY010000446.1:0-2054 GCA_040375175.1 Chitinophagaceae bacterium | reverse complement strand
GTGCCGCTGCAGAATTTGCGCTCAACAAAGCCGTTGACTGGCTCTACTTCACTGGCAAACTTCCTTCGGATCCCATTGGTCGGTTATTCTCCACCGTTAGTTACGCTAAAGCCATCGTATATGCTACGGAGGAAGATGCACATGCAACCATTGATAAGATCCGGATGATCCATGGAGCCGTAGAAAAAAACAGAAATGCTCAAATCCCCGACTGGGCATACCGGGATGTGTTGTATATGCTCATTCACTATTCCATCGCCGCCTATGAATTGCTGGAAACACGAATGACCAATGAAGAGAAAGAAGATGTGTACGATGTATTCCACCGTATGGGTAAACGAATGGAGCTGAAAGACCTACCGGCTGCTTATTCCACGTGGCTTGCAGACCGCGAACGGCACATGCAACAGGACCTCGTATTCGGCAAGTATACCGCAGATCTTTTCCTGCAATACAAAAAACACCTCGGTGAAAATCGCTATCGCATTTTGATAGAAGCACAAAAACTGGTTGTGCCTTCACACGTAGCAGCCCTCTTGCGTTTTTCAACAACACACTGGCTTGCGCCTACTGTGCCATTGTACAAATTGAGCAGGATGGTGAAACTGAATCACCTGATCAAATGGCTGCTGTTGCCTCATAAATACCAGGCCCAAATCAAATCTCTTGATATCGCGCCCTAAAAGTGCCCAATGCCCTATGCCCTATGCCTACTTCGACGTCATACGCACCACGGGAATGATCATCTCTTCCAAACTCACACCCCCATGCTGGAAGGTGTTTCGGTAATAGTTTACGTAGTGGTTATAGTTATTCGGATAACAGAGGTATCCATCTTCTTTTGCAAAAATAAAAGATGAATTCACTGTTGGCGAAGGCAGTCCCGCTTCTTTAGGGTCCCGCACAGCAAAAACATCACGTGCCTCATAGTTTAAGTTGCGTCCATGCTTGTACCTGAGGTTACTGGTGGTCTGCTTATCACCCACAACTTTATAGGGCGTATTCACACGCACACTGCCATGATCCGTGGAAAGAATCAGGTTGATTTTTTTATCGGCCACTTTTTTCAGGGCCTGATACAATGGCGAATGCAAAAACCAGCTTGAGGTCAGGCTTCGGTAACTGGTTTCATCACTGGCCAGTTCTTTCAGCACTTCTAATTCTGTACGGGCGTGACTGAGCATGTCCACAAAATTGTAGACAATAATGTTCAGGTCATAGTTGAGCAGATTATGTGCATTGTCAACCAGTTTCTGTGCCTCATGGTTGTTGAGGATCTTGTTGTAGGAGAACTTCAGTTCTTCCCTGCGAAGACGCTTTAATTGTCCGCGAAAAAATGCTTCCTCGTGCATGTTCTTCCCACCTTCTTCTTCATCGTTTTTCCAAAGGGATGGATGTTGCTTCTCGATCTCTAAAGGCATCAATCCGCTGAATACCGCATTCCTGCTGTATTGCGTAGCAGTTGGCAGAATGGAATAAAATGTTTCTTCTTCGGCAATCCTGAAGATCTCCGCAAAAATGGGCTGGATGGCTTTCCACTGATCCAGCCTCAGGTTATCGATCAACAACCAGATGGTAGGCACTCCTTTCTCCACGTGAGGAAGGATCTTAAACTGAAACAGCGAATGGCTCATGATGGGGGAATCCGAAGATTTTGGGTTCACCCATTTGAGGTAGTTTTTAGAAACGTATTTGAAGAATTCTTTATTGGCCTCGTTCTTTTGGTTTTGCAACACTTCCTGTAATTCAGGACTATCGCTCTTCGCCATCTCCAACTCCCAATACACCAGCTTGCGATAGATGTCCATCCACTGGTTATAGTCAGGATCGCTGTTCAGCGCCATGAATAGTTCCCTGAATTGTTGCTGATACGCGGTTACCGTGCGTTCAGCTACCAGCCTTTTATTATCGATGATCTTCTTTAAGGTCAACAGCACCTGGTTGGGATTGACCGGCTTGATGAGATAGTCTGAGATCTGTGAGCCGATGGCTTCATCCATCAGGTTCTCTGTTTCGTTCTTGGTGATCATCACCACAGGCAGTTGTTGGTTCAC
>JBEISY010000387.1:0-2658 GCA_040375175.1 Chitinophagaceae bacterium | reverse complement strand
TAATGCTTTGTGGATGCACCACCACCTGGATTTGACGAGGCTGAAGGTTGAACAACCATTTAGCTTCGATCATCTCCAATCCTTTATTCATGAGCGTCGCAGAATCGATGGTGATCTTTGTGCCCATGCTCCAGTTGGGATGCTGCAGCGCGTGTTCGCGCTTCACATTCACAAGGTAGTTGGGCTTTTTGCCGAGGAAGGGACCACCAGACGCCGTAAGAACGATCTTCTCGATCCTGTTCCTCGTTTCACCCACCAGACACTGGAAGATAGCGGAGTGTTCAGAATCTACAGGAATAACCGGTACCCTGCGCTGCACGGCCATCTGCATAACTATATCTCCCGCAACCACCAGAGTTTCCTTATTGGCAAGTGCGATGATCTTACCCGTTTCAATGGCTTTAAGGGTTGGCTTCAAGCCTGCAAATCCTACGATAGCGGCAAGCATCATATCGTAGTTGTTCATCTCGGCCACTTCTTCCAAGGCCTTTTCCCCCGCAAGAACTTTTATCCCTAAACTGCTGAGTTCATTCTTTACCAGCTGGTATTTGGTTTCATCTACGATCACAACCGCCGCAGGCCTGAACCTGCGCGACTGTTCAATCAACAGATCGTGGTTGGAATGCGCTGTCAGGATGGAAACGGAAAATTTATCTGCGTTGGCCTCAATGACTTCAAGGGCTTGCTTACCAATAGAACCGGTTGATCCAAAAATACCTATTCGTTTTCTCGCAGCGCCGGGCGTTCCGGTAAAGGATGCCGGTTGGGGCTGTTTAACTGAATCCATGCACTAAAAATAAGTTCTTTCGGCCATAACTATGTAGGGTTCCAGGTCAGAGGCCAACTTTCTGTCGTTACTCAACCTCGGCACTTTGTTTTGTCCACCCAGTTTACCGATCGATTTCATATAATCGATGAAGGCATTTTTTCGGAGTTGACGAATCACCAAAGGCTGAAGGATATTACCCCTGATGAGATCATCATAATAAATATTCTTATCCCTCAAGTGATTGTTAACCCTGGTACTGAAGGCCAGCAGATCCGCCGGCACCTCTTCAAACTCCACGAACCATTCATGGAAGCTCTTCCCTTCTCCCTGTTGGATCATCGGTGCCACCGTGAATTCAGTGATCGTCAGTCCCTCCTCTTCAGCAGCCTTCATAAGGCTGTATTCAACCTCTTCCCCGATGACGTGTTCACCGAATGCAGAAATATAGTGTTTGATTCGACCGGTGACCACCAGGCGATAAGGATCCGTGGACACAAACTTAACGGTATCCCCGATATTGTATCCCCACAAACCTGCGTTACTATTAACGACAAGGGCATACTGCTCGCCCACCTTAACGTCTGCCAGACTCAATCTCGTTGGATTGTCAGAAAAGATCTCCTGGGTTGGAATAAATTCAAAGAAAATGCCCGAATCAGTGTTGAGCAACAACCCTTCGGCCTTCTGGGAGTCCTGAAAGGCAAAAAATCCTTCAGAGGCCGGAAAAGTCTCGATGGTATCGATCTTTCGGCCCACACTGGCGAATAATTTGGCCTTATATGGCTCGAAATTGACCCCGCCATGCACCAACACGGTAAGGTTAGGGAATATCTCGTGGACGGATTTACCCGTCTGCTGCATGATCCTGTCAAAATACATCTGCATCCATGGAGGAATGCCGCTGATCAGGGTCATGTCCTGCCGAAGGGTCTCCCCAACGATGCGATCCAGCTTGGTTTCCCAGTCTTCAATGCAACTGGTCTCGTAAGAAGGCAATTGATTGGTTCTCAGGTAGCTGGGGATGTGGTGGTTGACGATGCCGCTCAGCCTGCCCGTAGGAATGCCAGCCAGCCTTTCCAGCTCCGGGGAGCCAGACAGAAAGATCATCTTCCCATTGGTGAACAGGTGATTGCCAGACTCTGCAATGTAGCAGAGAAGGGCATTTCGGGCTGAATTGATATGGTTGGAAATGGAATCCTTGGTAATCGGGATATATTTCACCCCCGAAGTGGTTCCCGATGTCTTCGCAAAATAGATGGGCTGCCCCTTCCATAATACATTGTGCCTTCCCTCCTTGATCTGGTCTATATAAGGTCTGAATGCCTCATAATCCCGGATGGGGACGGATTTCTTGAAATCATCATAGTTCTGGATGTCCTGAAAATGGTGATCCTTGCCAAATTGGGTGTTTTTGGCCGCCTTAACGAGCTCTTTCAGGATCTTTTTCTGGTCGTCCACGGCAGTAAGCATACCTTTCCGGATCTGTTTATGCACGTAGCTTGCGAAGGGTTTGGCCAGAAATGATTTGATCTTCATTGGAATATGGCTCGTTGTATGGCAAAGATAAACGCCCCCCGGGTGAAAAACAGGCCATTGGTGTAACTTTTTTTACACCAATTCTTTGTAAGTAAGCTTTTTAACCCTACCTTTGCACTCCTAAATTTTGGCATACTATGTTTGCAGTAGTTAAGATCGCCGGTCAGCAGTTCAGGGTCCAGGAAGGCCAGAACCTGTACGTTCCCCACATCGAAGGAGCCACAGGCGACAAAGTGGAGTTCGCTGATGTTCCGTTCACAGATTCTGACGGCAACATTGCCGTTGGCGGTGATGTAAAAGTAAAAGTGGCCGCTGAGATCCTTGGCGAAAGGCAGGGTGACAAAGTGATCGCT
>JBEISY010000310.1:0-3307 GCA_040375175.1 Chitinophagaceae bacterium | reverse complement strand
GTGAAAGTCCTTTTTCGCAACCAGATCGCTTCCAGTGCAGAAACAAAACAGTTGATCAGCAACGAGCTGCAGCAACTGGGTCCCATGCGCGTACCCGAAAAGCGGGTGTTGGTGATCTTTCTTTGTACGGCATTACTGTGGATCACAAGGGATCTGATCAATCAGTTGGGGATCGTGAAGATCGATGATAATATGATCGCGATATTTGGTGCGCTGTTGTTGTTTATCCTGCCGGCTGGCGAAGCCAATGGGAAGTTGTTGGAGTGGAACGATACAAAGAATATGTCGTGGGGAATTCTGTTATTGTTTGGCGGTGGAATCACACTTGCCAGTGCGATGGAGAAGGCCGGCTTGATGGATATGCTTGGCAAATGGATTTCCGGTTTTTCGGGAACAGATACATTGATGCTGTTGGTGGTGGTGGTGACGGTTTCCATTTTCATCAGTGAAGTGATGAGTAATATTGCCCAGGTGATTGTGTTTGCGCCAGTGGTAACGGGCATTGCAGTGGCTGCGGGTATCAATCCTTATGTGTTGGGTGTGGGGATGACGCTGGCCGCGAGTTGTGCGTCTATGATGCCGATGGGTACACCGCCGAATGCCATCGTGTTTGCTTCCGGTCACATCCGCATGAAGGATATGATGAAAGCTGGGTTGGTGATGAACGTAATTTCCATCGTCTTGATTTCGTTATTCTGTTATTGGGTATTGCCAAGGATAATCGGCGTACTGGGCACTTAGAACTTGGGGCAGTTCAGTTTCTTCATGTTGGGATCGCCGGGCTTATTGATATAGATCAGTGAAAACTCAGCGCCGCCTCTCCCGTTAGATGCAGTCTTCAAGGATGAAGTGTTAAGGTCATAGGTGAAGCCTGCCCTGATGTTGGCTACTTCGATGCCGATGTAAGGAATAGCTGCGTCATTCCACCGATACCAGAGGCCAGCATAAATTTCGGTAGGTCTTTCTTCTTCACCATTCACGTTCATGGAAATGGCACCGCCGAGCACGGTTTCCGTAGCACCTGCCTGGCGCTGGTGAATGAAGCTACCGTGGAGTGTTTTATTGGATCCCATCGGCATATATCCTCCACCGTGGATGGTCATGCGGGGCTGCAGATAATAATTTCCACCGATGAAACTTTCCCTGGGTTTGTTAATGTGGTAAAGGGAAACGCCAGCGTAAAAATTATTGTCTCCGTTAGTGCTGCCGGTGTAGAGAATACCGGTGTTGATATCAAAGTAATTGATACTGACTTGTTGATTGGAAAACACTTCCGAAGTGACGCCGGTAAATCCAAGTGCAGTAAGTTCGTCTTCAAAATCGGCCATGGCAATATCTAGTCTTTTGCTGGCATACACACCCTGGAAGCCAACAGACAATTGATGATAACCATCTTCATCCAGTCCTTTGGAGTAGGCAGTGGAAATACCGACAAAATTGTTACGCAGGATTTTATTGCCACTTTGGTCAGACAATCCAATCACGCCCACACCCCAGGTATCAAACTCAGGAATCTTATTGGTTAGGATGCCGAAATCTGCCGATGCCGTGGCGGTGGTAAATGCATTATTGATAGTGGGCCATTGGTTTCTGTAATTAGCAGCAAAGCGGAAAGTTCCGTCAAAGCGTCCTGTAAATGCAGGGTTGAGCGTTAACGGCGAAGCAAAAAATTGTGAGAAATGCGGGTCCTGGGCGTTTGCAAGGGTTAGGGTAAAACAACACAATATCAATAGCAGGAAATTCTTCATCACTTGGTATTCGGAAGAGGTAAAATACGATATTAACTCAAAACTCAAAACTCGAAAGTCAAAAAATATACTTAACACATGGACCAACCCTTTTGAATATTGACTTTTGAATTTTGCGTTTGATCTATTGCTGTTGCTTGGTTCCGAAGGCCAGATCCCCTGCATCGCCGAGGCCGGGCACGATGTATCCTTTGGCGGTCAGTTCTTCATCGATATCTCCACACCAGATGGTTACCTGGGGTTGTTCTCTCCTAACGTATTCAATTCCAACGGTGCAGGCGATGGCACAGACCACGTGAATGGCTTTTGGCATGCCTTCATCCTTGAGGTATTGGATGGTTTTGACGAGAGAGGATCCGGTGGCCAGCATAGGGTCACAAAGAATCAGAATACGATCCGTGAGGTCTGGGCAGGATACATATTCCAGGCTGATCTCAAAGCTTCCGTCCCGGTGGTGTTTACGGTAAGCAGAGATGAATGCGTTGTCTGCTTTGTCGAAATAGTTCAGCATCCCCTGGTGGAGTGGCATACCTGCACGCAGGATCGTACCGAGAACGGGCTGTTCCTGAAAGACCTTGCAAACGGAGGTGCCAAGGGGAGTCTGGATCTCTTTCTCAGTAAAAGGCAGCGTTTTGCTGATCTCGTAAGCGGTGATCTCGCCAATTCTTTCCAGGTTGCGACGGAAACGCATGCGATCTTGCTGTACACCCAGATCCCTGATCTCGCTGATCCAGGTATTTACCAGTGAATTTTTCTCGCTGAGGTTGATGACCATGGGAAATTGATAATTTCGGCGCCTAAACGGCACGCCGGCTTCTGCGAAGATAGGGTTTGATCGGCAGCCACAAAAAACAGGGAATATGATATATCGGGCGATGGGCATCATGAGTGGGAGCTCACTTGACGGGTTGGATATGGTTTGTGTGCAGCTGGAAGAACAGCAGCGCAAGTGGCAGATGGAAGTACTGGCGGCGGAGTGCATGCCCTTTGAAGAAGATTGGGCGGATCGGTTGCAACGGGCCACGGAACTGTCGGCAAAGGATCATGCGTTGCTTGACGCCGACTTCGGACATTATATCGGCAGGCAGGCCAATGCGTTTATTACAAAACACGATCTGCATTATAAGATTGCGTTGATCTCGTCTCACGGACATACGAGTTTTCATTTGCCACCTCATGCGACGGTGCAGTTGGGGCATGGTGCGGCTATTGCAGCAGAAACGGGATTACCTGTGGTGACGGATCTTCGGGCGGTGGATGTGGCGTTGGGTGGACAAGGCGCGCCGATTGTTCCGATGGGTGAGAAATTATTGTGGAGTCCGTTTCCGCTGCTCCTCAATATTGGAGGTATTGCCAATCTCTCTATACGGCAGGGTGAGCAATACCTTGCCTACGATGTTTGTCCGGCCAACCGCGTACTGAATATGCTGGCGTTGAAAACCGGAAAGCCATTTGATGAAGGAGGAAAGATGGCTGCTTCAGGAAGTATCCTTCCGGATCTCCTGATGACATTGAATGAACTTCCTTATTACGGTCGGCCCTACCCGAAAAGCCTGGCG
>JBEISY010000409.1:0-2428 GCA_040375175.1 Chitinophagaceae bacterium | reverse complement strand
GCATATGGTGCTTCCTAAAAAAGAAGAAGCACGTAAACAAGCAGCAATGAAAAACATCGTGGTTAAATAGTTCTTGCTAGATCCGGTAACCAACCAGCCATCCTCCTGAAAGGTAGGATGGCTTTTGTATGCTTATATTTACACATGGCATCCCATCAAATCATGAATTTTCACACCCGGAAATGGGTGAAGCCCGAGGACCTGAATCCTAACCATACCCTCTTAGGTGGACGGCTATTGCAATGGATCGATGAGGAAGCAGTGATTTATGCCATCATCCAACTGGAGAATCATCATGTGGTCACGAAATACATTTCAGAGATCAATTTTATCAATGCACCCAAGCAAGGTGATATCATTGAGCTGGGCATTGTTGCCACTCATTTTGGAAGCAGTTCCCTGACCATGCGTTGCGAAGTACGCAACAAACTGACGAGAGAGCCTATTCTCACCATCGACAAACTGGTTTTCGTGAATCTTGGCCCTGATGGAAAGCCGGCCCCACATGGAAAAACGGAGATCACGTATGTTAAAGACCGATTACCCGGAGAAGAATAACTATCCAAACAGATCGGAGCTCAGGTACCTGTCCCCGCGGTCGCAACAAATGAAGACGATATAACCGCTTTCCAGTTCCTGCGCCAACCGAATGGCAACAGCAGCTCCACCCCCACTGCTCATGCCTGCGAAGATCCCTTCTTCCCTGGCAAGCCTGCGGGCAAAAGCCGTTGCTTCCTGCTGACTCACATCCATCACCCTGTCTACCCGCTTGGGTTCAAAAATTTTTGGCAGGTACTCCGGGCTCCAGCGCCTGATACCGGGTATCGAAGACTCTTCTGTGGGTTGGCACCCGATGATCTGGATCGATGGATTCACTTCCTTGAAATACCGGGAGCAACCCATAACGGTTCCGGTGGTGCCCATCGATGAAACAAAATGGGTGAGCGCACCAGCGGAGTCTCGCCAAATCTCAGGCCCTGTAGTCTTATAATGAGCCATGTAATTGTCCGGGTTGGCAAACTGGTTCAGCAGGTAAAAACCCCCATTGGCTGCTTTGTCTTCTGCATAATCCCGACACACTTCGATGTTTTCCAACAGGGTCACTTTGGCGCCGTAGGCTTCCATCGTCAACACACGCTCACGGGTTGAATTCGCAGGCATCACCAGCTCAATGTTCAGACCAAACAAGTTTGCCACCAAGGCCATGCCAATACCGGTGTTTCCACTGGTAGCTTCAATCAACTGGGTGTCCTTTGTGATGGAACCACGCTCCAGCGCCGAGTGGATCATATTGAATGCAGGCCTGTCTTTCACACTTCCTCCGGGATTATTTCCCTCCAGCTTCCCAAAAAATTTTCACTGCCGGATTGGGGTTGATCCTTAACAACTCCACCATCGGTGTGTTCCCGATGATATCAGCTACTCCTGCCATATGCTGCGTTTAAATTTCTTCCTTCCAAGACAGTTACATCCGGCACATGATACACCAGCGAACCTGGCGCAACAGAACTGGTGAGCCACACGTTACCGCCGATCACACTGTGATGACCAACAATAGTTTCTCCTCCAAGTATGGTAGCATTAGAATAGAGGATCACATGGTCCTCTATCGTAGGATGGCGCTTGGTATTGGCCATCGATTTATATACACTCAATGCACCCAGCGTAACACCCTGGTAGATCTTCACATGCTTGCCGATCACTGTTGTTTCGCCAATCACAATACCGGTGCCATGATCCACTTGAAAGTACTCCCCAATGTTAGCTCCGGGATGGATATCTATACCGGTTTTGGAATGCGCACACTCCGTGAGGATACGAGGGATCAACGGCACCTCCAGTTTCAGCAGCGCATGCGCGATGCGATAAAAACCAAGTGCGTAAAATCCAGGATAGGCCCGGATCACCTCAAACTCACTTTTTGCAGCGGGGTCGCCGTGAAGAATGGCTTCAATATCGGTATTCAACAAG
Source organism: Chitinophagaceae bacterium (assembly GCA_040375175.1). GTDB lineage: Bacteria > Bacteroidota > Bacteroidia > Chitinophagales > Chitinophagaceae > Pollutibacter. The sequence continues at coordinate 457 of JBEISY010000409.1, read as the reverse complement.
CGGTATATCTCCGGCAGCTGCAGAAAAAATTTCACCGCCACGGCAGCATTGTCACAGTCCCTGCAAGCCTTGGTAGCATTGAGCAACATGGTGAGTTCATGACGCAACACATCGGCATGTGTCTCCATCTCTTCAACACTCTTTTCGATATGATCAGATAACTCCGGATATAACAGGCCAATGACCTTGGTGGCCCATCCTGCGATCTCTTCATTGGGTGGTACTGCTTCCAGTTGTTGCAGCTTTCCGTATATCTGCTGGAATAAGTTTTGATTCATACTATTCAAAGATAGGACGATGTAGTTGTTCCCTTGCGGTTATTCCCGCCACCGTAAACGTTAAAAATACCTGAACCTACGGGCCTCCCCGTTGTTATATTTGCAATTCAATCATCGGCATGGCGTACTCCTCATTGGAAGCTTGTTTACTGGACCTGGAAAAGAATGGGCAACTCGTC
>JBEISY010000252.1:0-3957 GCA_040375175.1 Chitinophagaceae bacterium | reverse complement strand
TGATGAGCACACGGGCATCCGTAGGCGCAACTTTCTCGATCGTGTCCTTGATCTTCATGATGGCAGACGAATCCCCGATCATCTCTTCCACCCTGCCCACTTTGCGGCGCAACACTTTTGTTTCGGTAACGAGGTTGGTCTTATCCGTTGCATTGCGGATGGTGATCAGCAAACGGTTGAGATCCGGAGGCTTGGAGATATAATCATAGGCCCCTTTCTTCACCGCTTCCACTGCTGTTTCAATGGTACCATGACCGGAGATCATGATCACCGGTACATCCGGATTGTGTTCTCTTGCTCTATCCAGAAATTCAATGCCATCCAGTTTAGGCATCTTGATATCACATAAGACCACATCGTAGGTCTTTTCTTTGAAACGCTTAAGGCCTTCTTCCCCGTTCTCTGCCTCATCGATCTTGTATCCCTCATAGCTCAAAATCTCTGCAAGGGTTTTCCTAATCGCCTTCTCATCATCTATGATCAACACATTTGACATCCGCGTGAATTTGATTAAAGTTAAAAACTGAATCGTACACCACCATAATAATTCCTTGTAGCGGCAGGGTTATAATAACGCCTGCCAAACGCATTGATGTCATTCCCTAGACTATAGGCCTGGTTAAGGGCATTATCGATCCCCAAAAAAAGATCGATGGTACGTGAATCTCTTCTCGCCCGCTTCCATCCTATCCTGCCCTGCAGCAGCGTGTAGGCGTCAGCGTATTGGTCGTTGGCATCGTTTAGGGGTAACCGTGAGGTATAGTTTACACTTCCCTGTATATAAAAACCATGCCTGGTTTCCAGATCAATGCCTCCAAGCACCGTTTGGCCGGGTACGCCGGTGAGTGCATTGCCACTAAAATCCGAATTGCCGGATTTGTAGTCGGTAAACCGAAACTGGTAATACGTGAGGCTGGTCCACAGGTTGAGGTTTTTTATCCACTTCTCGTTGCTGGCGCGCAAGGCAAACCACTCGGCCTGTAATTCAATCCCTTTTTGAGCCGTACTGCCGGCATTGACGAAGAATTCTGCGCCGGCCGCATTGGTTCTGCGTACGATGGCATCGTTGAGATTGAATTGAAACAGTGCCAGGTCAAAGCGGATCCGTGAATGCAAAATATTACCCTTGATACCTGCTTCATAATTCCATCCGTACTCCGCCTGCAGGTTTGTGTCAAAGCCACCCGCGGAAGGTTTTACTTCGGCCAGTGTGGGTGATGAATACCCCTTTGAAACAGAAACATAGGCATTCAGCTCTTTGGCGAAAGTAAATTGTATAGCGAGTCTGGGTAACCATGGATTGTTGTATTCCAGTTGGAAGGTGGAAGGTTGAAGTTGAAAGGAAAAATGGTTATAGCTGAGTCCGGCCTGAATGAGCCATTTTTTAGCCGGACGGTAATTGGCCTGGGTAAACACGAAATACTGACCTGATCGCAGCTCGCTTCTCACCCGGTATCCACCAGGCACACCGCCAATGTTTCCGGAACTGTCGATCTGCGACCAGCCTTGTTGCCATTCTGCGCCAAAGACAACACCCAGGGATTGTTGTGCCCATGCCTTATCCCAGTTAAATCTGGTGCGCAGGCCGAGGCCATTTTCTACCCGGGTCTCATAGTTTGTAATGAAAGGGTTTCTGAAGTAGGTATTAGTGTAGAGGACGGAGGTTGTATTTTGTATGTTACTGCTCAATTTCCACTGGTGACTGAGACCTGCAAACAATGTTTTATTATAGATGCTGGCGCGCTGGGTTTCTGCTGATGGCAAAGTGGGTGTGGCCGGCCTCGACTGCCGTGGATCCTGTTGCATCTGGAGTAGGGTGAGTCCGCCGGGTGTGCGATAACCCAGGTCCCCATATAAAGCAAAAGCGTTCAACGCAACCTTCTTGGAATACCTCCAGGAGGCATTGAACTGTGTCACATCGCGCCGCATGCTGCTATTGCGGCGGTAGCCGTTGGCTTGGAGGTGCGACTGCAAAAAGTTCCATTGAAACTTTTTGTGTGATCCGGTGAGGAATGCCGAAACACCCCACATGCCATAGGAACCGGCTTGTGCCTGAACGGTAGCTCCCACGCCTTTGTCTTCAAAATGCAGATAGCGTTCCTTAAATGTTACTACACCACCTGTACCTGCACCGTAAACCGAGCCTGCAGGCCCCTTGAGGATCTCGGCCGTGCCAATGCTATTTGGATCGATGAGATTCAGATAGGTATTGCCACCCGCATCTGTAAGGGGCATATCGCCCCAATAAATTTTTACGTTCCTAACGCCGAAGGGTGACCGAAGTAAACTACCGCGTATGGATAACCGATAACTACCGGGAGATCGTTCTTCCATCCGCACACCGGCAACCGTATTGAATGCGGGCACCAGCGATACATTTCCATATCGCTGAAATTGTCGGTTACTCAACACCGTTATAGCCGCGGGAACTTTTTGTTTGGTGCCATTTTGCCCGAACGAGCTCACCAATACTTCGTCCATGTATGGTACGGAGTCATAGCGGGCAGGCTCCTGGGCATGGAGAACACCTGACAAAAGAAGCAACAAATAAAAATGGGAACGTATCATAATTTGAGGGCAGACGAAGAAAGGGAGAAGATAATGGAAGAAGTTGGAAGGTCACTTCGCACTTCTACCTTTATCTTCTCCCTTCAACTCAACCTGCAAACTATTTCTTCATATACATCACTTCCTTCACCAACTTCACCGTTCTGGCAACATCAGGAAGATACAAGGCTACGAGGTTTGGTGCGTAGTGCATGGGCGCGTCAACGGAAGTGATCCGGCGAACAGGCGCATCCAGGTAGTCGAATCCCTCTTTCTGGATCCGGTATGCGATCTCGGAACTCACTGACGCGAAGGGCCATTGCTCTTCCACGATCACCAGCCTGTTTGTTTTCTTCACGCTCTCCAGGATCGTGAACCAATCCAGTGGACGTATGGTGCGCAGGTCAATAACTTCAGCGCTGATGCCTTCTTTGGCCAGCTCTTCAGCTGCGCCCAGGGCAACCTTCATCATTTTATTGAAAGAGACGATGGTTACATCTGTACCTGGTCTCTTAATATCAGCCTTCCCGATGGGGATCAGGTATTCTTCTTCAGGAACTTCACCTTTCTCGCCATACATCACCTCAGACTCCATGAAAACCACCGGATCATCATCGCGGATCGCGCTTTTCAGGAGACCTTTAGCATCGTATGGGTTGGAAACGGAGATCACTTTCAAACCTGGAATGTTGGCATACATGCTTTCAAATGCAGTGGAGTGCTGGGCACCGAGCTGACCGGCAGAGCCATTGGCGCCGCGGAACACGATCGGGCAACCCACCTGACCACCACTCATCGCCAGCATCTTGGATGCTGTATTGAGGATCTGGTCCAATGGCAACACTGCGAAGTTCCAGGTCATGTATTCTACAATGGGACGGAGTCCATTCTGTGCTGCACCTACTGCTACTGCGGTGAAGCCCAGCTCGGCAATAGGGGTATCAATCACACGCTTTTCCCCAAATTCCTCCAGCATACCCTGGCTCACTTTATAAGCACCATTGTATTCAGCCACCTCTTCACCCATAAGGAATACTCTTTCATCCCTTCTCATTTCCTCACTCATAGCTTCGCGTAACGCTTCCCTGAACTGTATAATCCTTCCCATGTTTTAATGCAAATTTTCGAGGGGTAAAAATAAGGGAAAAATTGGTGTGGAGGTGTGAACTAGAATGTCGGGTTAGAATTGGTCCGAAATCTTGGCGTACATCAGGATTGCGCCGTCGGTTGCAATAAGGCCGTTGTAAAACCGAAGGGTGTTGTCCCGCAGTTCAAAGGATTCCGAAGGAACCTGATCAAACACAAGCTGGTCTGTGATCCGCTTTGTATTGGGATCCGTACCGGTACCTCTGCTGACGGTATATGTTTCCATGCGATACAGGGTGCCCTTATAATACCTGCCATACTCCG
>JBEISY010000371.1:0-2819 GCA_040375175.1 Chitinophagaceae bacterium | reverse complement strand
CCCAATGCACCATGCACTTGTATCGCGCGGTCCAGTAATCGATGCAGGATATTGGCCACAAAAAATTTGATGGCCGAGATATGATGTCTCGCTTCCTTCGCACCCTGTAGTTCAATCATCTGCGCCGTATGCAACACATAATACCGTGCAGCGTCAATATCTGCCCTGGATTCTGCGATCCAATGCTGGATCACTTGTTTATCGCCCAGTTTTTGTCCATCACCCATATCCCGACCAGCCGCATGCTTACACATCAATCCGAACACGCGTTCACAGATGCCGATCCAGCGCATGCAGTGATGAATACGGCCCGGACCCAAACGCTCCTGCGCCAATGCAAAGCCCGCACCTCGGGCACCTAGTAAATGATCTGAAGGAACCTTGCAATCCTGGTACTCGATCTCCGCATGACTGAGCCAGCCTTCGCCAGCTTCACCCATGATGGGGATGTTGCGGATGATGTTAAACCCGTTGGTATTTGTGGGGACGATGAGCATGCTGGCCCGTTGGTAGGGTGTTGCCTGTGCATCCGTCACGGCCATTACAATCGCGAAGGCCGCCCCATCCGCACCCGTAGTAAACCACTTGTGGCCATTCAATACCCATTGCTCACGGTCATGTATAGCCGAAGTATGAAGCACTACGGGATTAGAGCCCGCCACTTCGGGTTCCGTCATGGAAAAACAACTGCGGATCTCGCCCGTCATCAGGGGTTCCAGGAATTGCTTCTGTTGCGCTTTTGTAGCATGCCGGTGCAGCAATTCCATATTGCCGATGTCCGGAGCCTGGCAGTTGAAAACATAATGCCCGAATGGACTGGTACCCATCCATTCACTCACCTGCGCAAATTCTGTGAGGGTCAGTCCTTTTCCACCGTGTTTCACGGAAAGAAAGGGCGCCCATAGTTTGGCATCCTTCGCGAGTTGTCTTTTCTGTTGGAGGATTTTCTCCGTCTCGCGAAAAGGTAATGCGGTAAGGGCCAGGTCCAGTGGGTGCAGTTCCTGCTGTACAAAAGCTTTATACGCAGGGAGCCATTTCTTCAATTTATCTGTAGCAAATAGATTCACCATAGCTTATATCGTAAGTCCACCATCGATCGTGTAAATACCACCCGTACAAAAGCGGGATGCATCAGATGCCAGGAAGAGTGCGAGGCCCGCAATATCTTCCGGTTCGGCCACCATCGGCAGGGCCTGTCGCGCCATCACCATCTTCATGATCTTCTCATTGGAGGTGAGTGCCTCGCTGAATTTTGTTTTTACCAGTCCGGGACAGATCGCATTCACGCGAATAGACGCCGCGCCCCATTCCCGCGCCAGCACCTTGGTGGCAGCGATGAGTGCGGCCTTGCTGATGCTGTACAACCCAAGCCCATGGCCGGGTGTGATGCCCTCGATGCTGCTGATGTTGATGACGGATCCGCCACCTCTTTCTTTCATGGAGGGATAGCACAACTTCGCCAACTCCATCGGTCCCTTCACATTCACGTCCATGATTTTATCGAAGGTCCTGGTATCCGTCTCCACTACGGGCCCGAAGCTGGGATTGGTAGCAGCATTGTTGACGATGATGTCTACCCCGCCAAACTTCTCCTGCACATGACGCACCAATGCCGCGATCTGGTCCATATCGCCCATATGGCACGGAAACGGATGCAGGTTGCAGGCAGCAGTTCGCAGTTCACGAGCAACTGTTTCAACGGCTTCAATCTTACGGCTGGAAACGACAACGGTTGCTCCTTGTTGTGCAAGGGCAACCGCGATGGCCTTGCCGATGCCTTTGCTGGCACCGGTCACAATAGCAACTTTTTGGGAAAGGGAAAATGGTTCTGGCATATCAACGCTTCTTCCCTAAATGTAAGGAATCAGTGCATGCAAACAAGAGTCTCTATCTGGCTTATTTATAGGTATACGTACTCTGAAAGCTGATCCCCAGGGCAGAGCCACTAGTCTTCGATGGCTTCCCATCGCTTCTGTAGGTATAGCTTACTGTGCCACTATAAGAAATGCCCGCGATGGAGATATCTACGGTTTGCTTAACAGGATTATTCGTAGACAAATACTGACCGAGGCCATATTCCAGATACGCATCGTCATCAAAATTGCAAGGATTCGATTTGCTGTCGTACTCAGTGAGCACTACTTGTATCTCTTCAATACCTGATCCATCATCCGAAAAAACACGCTGCTCGATCACGTTTCCCCGTGCATCGTACTTAAATGTCAGATAGTTGAACAGGGAATAGTTTGCTCCATCATCAAAGGAATAATGATGGGTGATCTTCGTCAGATTGGATGCCGTGTATTCATAAACGATACTGTCCCTGGTGGTGCCTGAACCTGTTCCATCATCCAGGAGACCAATCGCATACTTCAGCTTCTTGTCTGTTGGACCCTGATAAAAAAAGTTAACGGACATGGATGTTGCGGGGCTAGGTGGCATAGCGGTATTATTCTGTACCATTTTGCTAACCCTTCCTTCACTATCCCTGGTAATTGTAATAGTTGCGCCGGAGGTTAAGCCAGCGGAATTTGCAGACAACACAAATTTCTGCAGTCTGTTACTGCCATCGTAGGAAAAATCCTGTGTAGAAGCCTGCACGCCTGTTGTTACCACCTTTATCAGCAATGCACCGGATGTACTGCCACCACCACCGGTGCCACCACCGCCGGTTCCACCCGTTCCACCTGTTTCTAGTGATTCTTCCTTGGAACAGGATACCATTAACATCGTGGTTGCCAACAATAGGAATAAGATATTTTTCATTTTTTGACTTTTAACCTTTGAAATTTACTTCTTGTAAGTATAAACAGACTGAT
>JBEISY010000121.1:0-5830 GCA_040375175.1 Chitinophagaceae bacterium | reverse complement strand
GGAATAGAGCTTGTTTAATTTATATTTTTATCCGGGCTGTGGTTGTGCGCCATACGCCACACAACGTCCTATGTCCTCTGCCGCACAACCTCTGCCTTCATTATAAAAAGTTTATCAATACCAAAATATAAACGTCATGATACGCGTTATTTCAAGAGTTCAACACTTTGACAAAACGCAATTCCGGTATCATGAAAAAAGGTTTACACCAGAGCTTATTGAAAGGGCTTACAGTTCTTGTGCTCATTGTATCAATGAGTTACAAGGCAAATGCCCAAGTGCAATATGAGATCGGCCTCAACATTGGTCCTTCAAACTTCCTGGGTGACCTCGGTGGTCAGCAGGGCAGGGGCCAAACCTTCCTGAAAGACAACAATTGGGAAATGTACAGACTGATGAAAGGTCTCACGTTCACTGTAGTACCAAATGAATACGTCAACTTCAGGTTCGCGATGAACTTCGGCAGACTTGAGGGTGCAGACAGTGTTATTGATGGAAAAGGCGGTCTCGAAGAAGCCAGGTACTATCGTAACCAGCACTTCAAAACGAAATTGTTTGAAGCCTACGCTGCTGCAGAGGTCTATCCATTAGTTGTTCTGGAAGATGATCCCGATGACCTGGTGTTCAAATTCCGTCCATACGCACTCCTTGGTGTTGGTGTGTTCAGGTATAATCCCCAGGGTCAGTATTTCAATCCTAACGGGGAGGCACAATGGGTTGACCTGAAACCACTCCGCACAGAAGGCCAGGGTATGGCAGACTACCCCAACAGGAAAGAATACTCACTCACACAGATCAATGTACCTTATGGTATCGGTTTAAAATACTATTTCAACGACAGGTTTAACCTCGCATTTGAGGTCGTAAACCGCCTCACCTTTACAGACTACATTGATGATGTAAGTACCACCTATATTTCAAATGCATCGATCTATAATCATTTTGGAAATACACCCGAAGCAGACATGTCTGTGCAAATGGCCAATAAATCTGTTCTGCTGAACGGTGGCCTTAACAGGCCTGGATATAATGCAGGTGATAAAAGAGGTACCGCTTCCAACAATGATGCATATTTTGCCACTACCTTCAAACTTGCCTACCGCTTCGGCAATGATGGCATGGGCAGGTATGTGAATCAAACAAGATGTCCTGTGATCAGATTCTGATCCCCCGCATATCATTGTTAATCCGTCCCCATATGAAAACAAATCAAGGTTGGCTGATTGACACCTCAACCTAACGTACGAGGGCCCTTTCCAGGGCCCTTTCTCATTGAAGGCATTAGGCATTGGGCATTGGGCATTGCTGAAGGTCGCAGGTTGCCGAGTTGCGCAATGCCTGATGCCGATTGCCTTTATGCCTCGCGAAGCGTCTATTGCCACATTAAAGAAATTGTTCCGAAATTTCCGCCCAGCTATTCACCCTCACATATTCCGTCACGTCCACGTTATGAAAAGAAGTATACAAATACTTTTTCCCATTAAAATGCTTGAGGTTTCGCACGTGATCATCAATCATATGATCACCGATGACCATTCGCTTATCCCCACACAATACCAGCTGGCGCCAATTGAGAAATGGATAATGTTCCAGCAGCCACTCCAGTTTGTCCTTTAAAGAGTTAGGAAACTCCATCGCAGCAGAGACAATAAATACCTCGTATTGGTCATTCATCGCCCGCAGCACTTCCTGGCTTCCATCCATCACCGGAACATCACGGAAGAAACCTGGCTCCAGCAATCGTTCGCGAATCATGGTTCTATGCTCCTGTTGAAATCCAACCAACCAAGAACCATCCTTCATGACGGAATAGTTCACTTTCACACCATATACACCTTCATACCAACCCACCATCTTGCCCATCGTATCTGCCATCACTTCGTCCATGTCAATAATGACCCTTTCTTTCATTGTAATTCGGGTTTTAGAAATTTCCCTGTATGACTGCCCTTTACCTTCACCAGATCCTCTGGTGTGCCCTGAAATAAAATCTTACCGCCTCCATCTCCTCCCTCAGGACCCAGATCCACCAAATGATCTGCTACTTTGATCACATCCATATTATGCTCAATCACCAAAACCGTATTGCCCCGATCCACCAACTTATTCAACACATCCAACAACAAGCGGATGTCCTGGAAATGTAAACCGGTAGTGGGCTCATCAAGGATGTAAAAAGTCTTGCCCGTATCTTTCTTGCCGAGTTCGGTTGACAGTTTAACACGCTGCGCCTCACCGCCACTCAAAGTTACGGCCGATTGGCCCAGGGTGATATAGCCAAGCCCTACATCCTGCAGCACCTTGATCTTCCTGTAGAGGTATGGTACATTGGTAAAAAATTCCACGGCCTCATCCACTGACATCTCTAAAACATCACTGATGGATTTTCCTTTGTACCGGATCTCCAGCGTCTCACGGTTATATCTTTTCCCATTGCATTTTTCGCAAGGCACATATACATCGGGAAGAAAATTCATTTCGATCACACGCATACCGCCACCCTCACACACATCACATCGTCCCGTTTTCACGTTGAAAGAAAACCGGCCCGCATTGTAGCCACGAATCTTCGCCTCCGGTACGGCTGCATACAATTGCCTGATCTCCGTAAAAAATCCACAGTAGGTAGATGGATTGGAACGGGGTGTTCTGCCGATGGGCGACTGATCGATCTCAATCACTTTATCAATATGTTCCAATCCCTTGATACTGGCATACGGCATGGGCTCACCCTTGCTGTTGTAACAATGCTTATTCAGGATGGGATAAAGTGTTTCATTGATCAACGTCGACTTCCCACTGCCACTCACCCCACTCACCACCGTAAATGTTCCAAGTGGAATGGTCAGATCCACTTTCTTAAGATTATTCCCCGTAGCCCCTTTCAACACAAGGCTCTGTCCTCTGCCCTCCCTCCTCTGTCCTCTGATTTCGATCTTCTTCTTTCCGGTAAGGTATTTTGCAGTTTCGGATTCAGTACTGGCAACTTCCCCCGGTGTTCCCTGCACTACTACCCTGCCACCATGCTTTCCGGCCTTCGGCCCGATGTCAACCAGATGATCCGCGGCAAGCATGATATCCTTGTCGTGCTCCACTACCAAAACAGAATTGCCGATGTCACGCAGGTTCTGCAACGCATGGATCAATCGTTGGTTATCCCGTTGATGTAATCCGATAGATGGCTCATCTAAAATATACGTGATGCCCTGCAACTGAGACCCTATCTGCGTAGCTAACCTGATGCGCTGCGATTCACCCCCACTAAGTGTGCGCGTGGCCCTGCCCAATGTGAGATAATTCAAGCCCACATCCAGCAAAAACTGTAACCGCTCCCGGATCTCCTTCAGAATGTCTTTCGCAATCATTTTTTGCTTCTCCCCCATCCGCTTCTCAATGTCACTGAACTGCTTTGATAATCTTTCCAGGTTGAGGGCACTCATTTCGGAAATATTCATATCATCAACCTTGAACCAGAGGCTTTCTTTTTTCAAGCGAGCACCCTGGCACGATGGACAGTTCTTCAATGTCATGAAGCTCTCGGCCCACTCTCGGATATTGTCAGTCTGACCCCCGAGAAACCATCGCTTCACCATATTCACCACACCTTCGTACTCTTCAGGTGCCGGCGCACTTTCATCGAATTCGATTTCTGCTGCCGCATCTGCATCCTCGTTGCCAAACAGAACCAGGTTCAGCGCTTTGGGTGATAATTTTTTAATCGGCTCCTTTAGGCTGAATTTATGCTTGCGTGCCAATTGCTCCACCTGTTTGTACACCCAGGCATCGCGCGCCTCACCCAACGGCACTATGCCACCTTCTGCAATGCTAATCTCACGGTCAGGGATAACCGAATTCATATCGATCTGGTATACCTGGCCTATTCCTTTACACACCGGGCATGCTCCATAAGGCGAGTTGAAGGAAAAACTATTGGGCGATGGCTCCTCATAAGATAGCCCCGTGTCTTCACACATCAGCTGTTTACTATAGGTAGCCGTCTTGCCCGCGTTGTCTTCGCCAACGTGCACAAACATCAGGTCCTTCCCCATCTTCAAAGCCTTCTGCACACTCTGACTCAAGCGCGTCCTGAACTCTGCCTCCACTTTCAACCTGTCCACCACAACCTCTATATCATGAACTTTGTACCGGTCTACCTGCATCTTCGGCACCAGGTCCTTAATCTCCCCGTCCACCCGTACCTTCAGGAATCCTTTCTTACGAATATCTTCAAAGAGTTCACGATAGTGCCCCTTACGCCCCCGAACAATCGTGGCAAGCACAGACAACTTCTGCCCTTTGAACTTCTTGAAAAGATTATCGAGGATCTCTTCGTCAGAAACCCGCGTCATCTTTTTTCCTGTGTTGTAAGAATAGGCCTCACCAGAACGGGCGTACAGCAATCGGAGAAAATCATAGATCTCCGTTACGGTCCCCACGGTAGAGCGGGGATTCTTGTTGGTGGTTTTTTGTTCGATGGAGATCACAGGCGACAGGCCCGTGATCTGGTCCACATCTGGCCGCTCCATATCCCCGATGAACTGGCGCGCATAGGCCCCAAAAGTCTCCATATAACGGCGCTGCCCCTCGGCATAAATGGTATCAAAAGCCAGCGAGCTTTTCCCGCTTCCACTGATCCCCGTGATCACCACCAGCTGGTTCTTGGGGATCGAAATATCAATATCCTTCAGGTTGTGTACCCGCGCACCAAGGACCTCTATGAACTCACTCATAGCGTAAAATTAGCTAATAGCCAGTAGCTAGTAGCTATTTTTGGACGTTTAATTTGCGTACCCTACATTTGTTGTCTAGTTCTTTTTTTACTTATCCAGAAAGGCTGAGGGATATGGCCCTTTGACGCCTTGACAACCTGTCGAATGATAAGGTGTCACCGCCATCTCAACAATTGTTGGGACCGATAAGTCAGTTCAATTTCTACATTGAATTTTCCTTCGCACTTCTGGTTAAATAATTTGGGACCCGTTAACTACCAATTACCAATATCTATTGCTAATTGCCAATTGCCAATTGTTAATTGTTAAATAATATCATCATGAGCACACTACATTTTGAAACATTGCAACTCCACGCCGGCCAGGAGATCGATCCAACAACTAAGTCGAGGGCCGTGCCCATTTACCAGACCACTTCTTACGGATTCGACAACTCCGCACATGCGGCGGATCTTTTCGGGCTTCGCCAGTTCGGAAACATTTACACTCGGATCATGAACCCCACCACCGATGTGTTTGAAAAACGCATTGCTGCATTGGAAGGTGGTGTAGCTGCACTGGCCGTGGGTTCTGGCCAGGCCGCCCAATTTATTGCATTGAATAACATTTTACAGGCCGGCGACAACTTTATCTCCACCTCGTTCCTGTACGGCGGCACCTACAACCAGTTCAAAGTAGCCTTCAAACGGCTCGGCATTGAAGCACGGTTTGGCAATGGCGACGATGTAGAAAGTTTTGTGCCCCTCATCGATAAAAATACCAAGGCCATCTACCTGGAGACCATCGGCAATCCCAGGCTCAATATCCCCGATTTCCAAAAGTTTGTTGCACTGGCAAAAGAATATGACTTGCCATTGATCGTAGATAATACTTTTGGTGCGGGCGGATACCTTGTAAGGCCATTGGAACTCGGCGCCAACATCGTGGTGGAATCTGCCACCAAGTGGATCGGCGGTCATGGCACGTCTATCGGCGGTGTGATCGTTGACGGCGGTAACTATAACTGGGGCAATGGAAAATTCCCGCAATTCACTGAGCCTTCTGACGGTTATCATGGACTGAAATTCTGGGATGTGTTTGGCGAAGGCAATCCGCTTGGT
>JBEISY010000201.1:0-4424 GCA_040375175.1 Chitinophagaceae bacterium | reverse complement strand
TAACTGCTGACATACATAAAATCCTGCCGGCAGGGGAGATTGTTGCGGAGATCCTTGGTGAATACAATGTGGCAATTCGACAATGCGGCAGTGCGGCAATGTAGGAAGCGCGGCCGTGCGGTGCCGGCCTGCGCAATGACTAATGCCACAATGCCCAATGCCTCGCGAAGCGTCAGCCGGCGCGCCGCAACGCATGGCGCGCCTTCCTTCATTGCCGCTCTGCCGCATTTACAAATTGCCACATTTACTTCTTGAATGCCCACTTGATCATTTCCTTCCAGGATGGCTTTTTGCCATACATTAAGATGCCCGTCCGGTATACCCTTCCCGCAAACCAGGTGGTGAATAGGAAGCCGCCGATTAATGACAGCATGGAAACGGCCAGCTGCCAATAAGGAACGGTGTCTGGCACCCCGAAAGGAATTCTTCCCATCATAACAATGGGTGAGGTAAAAGGTATGATGGACCCCCAGACCGCTACGGGGCTGTTCGGGTTTTGTAAACTGCTGGTTAGAATGATGAAGCCGAAGATGATCGGCATGGTGATGGGCAGCATCAGGGATTGTGCTTCTTGTGGATCTTCGTTGATCACGGAACCAATGGCTGCAAACAGCGAAGCATAAAACAAATACCCGCCCAGGAAGTAAAACAAGAAGGATGGAATGATCACCCACCAGTTAGCGCCTTCCGTGATGGTTGTTTTTGCCTGAAGGAGTTTCAGTGCCATGGTATTATTAGCTTCACCTGGCAGATTCTGTTGTGCTTGTTGTGCCTCCTGAACCTGCTGTAAAGTTTCAGCAGGTAAAAACAACTGGACCGCTGTGAAGATCAGCATGATCAAACCTATCCAGAGCAGGAATTGGGTAAGTCCTACGGCTGCAATACCAATGATCTTGCCAAACATTAGTTCAAAAGGTTTGCAGGAAGAGACAATCACTTCAGCAATCCTGTTGGTTTTTTCTTCAGCAACACCACGCATAACCATCGCCCCAAAAATGAACATCGTCATATAGATCAGGATACCACTGCCAAATCCAATACCGTAAGCCAGTCCGGCATTTGCCTGTTTGGCTTTGCCGTCTTTTTCCAGCACCACATTTGTTAACTCAACTGCATTGTCTGTGGCCTCTGATATAGAATCAAGCGTTGTTTTTTGAATACCTCTTTCCTGCAGAAGATGACTTTCTACTGTTTTGTTAAGTTGCTTTCTGATATAGCTTTTGGCTTCTAACCCTACTTGTTTGCTGGAGATGAGTTTGTATTCCGTGCCGTTGCCGGGGAGGTAGAGGATGCCATTGTAGCCTTTTGATGCATAGTTCAGGCTATCAACTCCTGCGTCAAAACTGAAGATCACAGAATTGGAATCGCTCTTCAGATTCGCCTTGAAATAACCAGGGTCATTGACCACTGCAATCTTTTGTTTCTCCCTTGATTGGATCGCAAAAAAAGTGGAGCCTGCAATAAACAACACCATGACCAGGGGTAATAGAAATGTTGACAGTAGGAAGGTCTTATTCCTTACACGGGTGAGATATTCACGTTGTATGATGATCCAGATCTTACTCATGATAATGGGTTAAGCGTTGACTTTTTCAAATTGACGGGACAGCGGCGTGGATTCTACCTGCCGGATGAAGATCTCGTTGAGGGAAGGAAGAATCTCGTTGAATGCGTGGATCTTCAGGTCCTTGTTGATGAAGTACTGGAGGATATCGTTGGTTGTGAATCCTTCTGTCTTCTTAATGACCAGTTCATGATCTTCTTTTTCTACAACCTGGAAAAGGTGAATGGCCAGGTGTTCTGCCTGGATTTTGTTTTCAAATTCAACACGAAACAAGTCTTCCTTAAAATCGTTCTTAATTCCTTTCACGGTACCATCCAGGATCTTCTGGCCACGGTTTACGAGAACGATATGGTCACAGATCTCTTCAACCTGTTCCATCCGGTGGGTACTGAAAATAATGGTATGCCCGTCCTTGGCCATCCGGAAGATCTCATCTTTGATCAGGTTGGCATTCACAGGATCCAGTCCACTAAAGGGTTCATCCAGGATGATCAGTTCGGGTTCATGTAATACCGTGGTGACAAACTGCAGTTTCTGGCTCATACCCTTGCTCAGGTCCTCTACTTTCTTGTTCCACCAGCTTTCCATTCCAAACTTAATGAACCACTGCTTGATCTTATAGGTAGCGTCAGCTTTGCTGAGGCCTTTGAGCTGCGCAAGGTAGAGTGCCTGCTCGCCGATTTTCATTCGTTTATACAGGCCCCGCTCCTCCGGCATATAACCGATGGCGGCCACCTGGCCCACGGGATTGTACGGTTGTCCGTTGAGAAGGATCTGGCCCTCATCGGGATAAAAAATTCCGGTGATCATCCGAAGCAGGGTGGTTTTGCCTGCACCATTGGGTCCCAAGAGACCGAAGATCGAGCCCTTTTGAATGGAAAAACTGATATCGTCCACGGCTTTTTGCGTGGCGAAATACTTCTTCAGGTTTTTAACCTCTAACAGATTCTGCATACGCTAAGTTAGTAGCATGAAGTTAGCGTATGTTACGTGCGGATGATAAATTATTTATATAGAAGAGCAATGGCTCTCGCAATTTTTTGCCCGTCCATCGCGGCGCTGACGATCCCGCCTGCGTAGCCCGCACCTTCACCACAGGGATATAGATTTTCCAGCTGTGGATGCTGCAGCAGTTGATTTCTGGGTATGCGTACGGGTGAGGAGGTCCTGCTTTCTGTGGCAACCACCACAGCATCATTGGAAAGATAACCCCGCAATTGCTTCCCGAATTGTTGGAAGCCTTCCTGCAGTCTTTTATGGATGAACGGCGGGAGCACATCAGCAAGTTGCGTACTCGCCAGGCCGGGCACGTATGAACAGTTGGGAAGGGAGGACGAGTATTTATTTCGGGTGAAGTCTTCCAGCCTTTGCGCAGGAGCTACAAATTTCCCGCCACCGGCTGCATAGGCTTTCTCTTCAACGAGGTTTTGAAATTCCATCAGCAGCAATGGATCTTCAGGGATGGATTTCAATGTTGGAAAAAACTTTTGTGTAGTGTTTTCCAGAATATCTTTTGCAGTCACTTCCACCACCATACCCGAGTTAGCATAAGGATTGTTTCGCTTGGAAGGGCTCCACCCATTCACCACCAGCGCACCTTGTGTGGTTGATGCCGGTGCGATGATGCCTCCCGGGCACATGCAAAAGGAGAACACTCCTTTTCCGTCTACCTGCTGCACGAGGGAGTAGGAGGAAGGTGGAAGGTGGAAGTCCCTGGTGTTACACTTGTATTGAATGCTGTCTATCAATGCCTGTGGGTGCTCCACCCGCACGCCTAGCGCAAAGGGCTTGCTTTCAATTAGGATGTTCTTTTGGTGGAGCAGTTGAAAGATATCCCTGGCGGAGTGACCGGTGGCAAGGATCAGGGCATCGGCCTTTATTCGTTTGCCCGTTGACGTTAGGGCTGATTGAACCCGCCCGTCCCGCATATCCATATCCGTTAGTCGCTCATTGAACATCACTTCTCCGCCACAGTGAATGATATGTTCCCTGATAGCGGTGATGATCTGCGGCAATTTATTGGTGCCGATGTGGGGGTGTGATTCATAAATGATCCTGTCATCGGCCCCAAACTGCACGAGCAGGTTCAGGACCTTATCGATATCCCCTCTCTTGCTGCTGCGGGTGTAGAGTTTGCCATCACTGTAGGTACCGGCCCCGCCTTCCCCAAAACAGTAGTTGCTGTCTGGGTTAACGATGCCTTCCCGGTTCAGGCTGGCCAGGTCCCGGCGGCGTTCACGAACGTCCTTGCCCCTTTCGATGATGATGGGTTTGATTCCTAATTCAAGTAGTTCCAGTGCGGCAAATAGCCCGGCAGGTCCGGCCCCAATAATCAGTACTTGCTGGCTCGCATCGTGTACGTTTCGGGAACGCAGCGGATCAAGATGCCTGGGCGTGAAAGCTTCCCCAATGGATGCCATCACCGTCAGGTTAATATATGTATTACGGCTGCGGGCGTCTATGGATCTTTTGAGGGGATAAAAGCCGGTGATGTCTTTGGGCTGCAGGAGTTCTGCAGCGGCGATAGCGGCTTTGACCGTTTCAGGGTCTTCGGCTGCAGCGGGACTGAGGCGAAGGGCGATTTTTTTTTGCATATCACACTTTATCCAGTTGGAAGGTGGGAATTGGGGGGGGGGGAGTACACCCACCCAAAGCCACCAAAAAACCGACCCCTAACGAAAAAAAAAGACAACCCCAACAACGCAAAAAGACCAAAAACCCTCTTCTACTGATCTCTACAATATACGCAGTAGCCTACTTGTTAAATATAAACATTTAATAATGCATCAATAATTTCAAGCGCAATATCAGTTATGCGATATGATATGCATATCATATACATAAAAAGATTTTCGGGAAG
>JBEISY010000102.1:0-6433 GCA_040375175.1 Chitinophagaceae bacterium | reverse complement strand
TTTTCTTTGCATAAACTATTCGCATGGCTGGTAAGCGTATCGCGGCAACAAAAATGATTTCTGGCAGGTTGAGATTTTCACCAGCGCAACCCAGGATCAAGTTTCGGGATGTGATTTCCGAGGCTGACAAAAAGAAGAAAATCCCTGTGCGATATAACTGGGGTGAAAGAATCAAACCGGATCACAATTGGGGCGACTACGGTAACCTTAATCTTGAGAACTGCACAGTAGCTTCGGCGGCCCACCTGATCATGATATGGAAGAGCTACCAATCAAAGCGTATTTACAGGCCCAGCGTAAAGAAAATTATCGAAGACTATGGACAAATGATTACAGCTAAGCCCAAAGGTTCTCCATTTGTTGATAAGGCCCTCGAAAAGGGAGGCGAACCGGTTGAAGCAGTAATAATGTTGAATTATTGGCGAAAGAAAGGAATCGATAATCATAAAATTATTGCCTTCGCGAAATTGACATACAATAACAAAGCAAGGCGTCGCGAGGAGTTGAAAAGAGCGATATACTTATATGGCGGATGTTTTATTGGGATCAATATACCTCGTTCAGTAGAGCGTCAGTGGCAGAAGGGTGAGAAATGGACGGTGCTGAAACGAGCATCTCCTGGAGATGGGCGCAGGAGACTTTGGTTCAGTCATGCGCTTGTAGCTATCGGGTATAATGAAAATGATTTGCTGGTGGTAACATTTGGAAAAGAAGAGACGATGAGTTGGGAGTTCTATGAGAAATATGTGGATGAAGCCTATGCGGTGTTCGACGAAAAGTTTTTGCGATCCAGGCTTACACCTTCAAGAATGAAGGTTGCAGATCTGCGGCAGGTTGTCAAACGGCGAATTCTTCAAATTCAATCATCAGGTGGAAAAAATCCTGACTACAAATAAGGTTCGGTATCTGAAAAAAAGCGGGTATGGGAACCCGCTTTGAAACACAAGTCAACCTTCTATTCCCATTTGTCCCTGGTTGGGATTGCCACCTAGTTTCTTACCCTTTGACGCTGCTTTTTTTGGAGCTGCTTTTTTCTTAGGAGCTGCTTTTTTTGCTTTTGCCATGCGTTTTTTTTAAAGTAATGAATGGAAACCAATCATCGGAGTAAAACAGAGTAATGTTTTACCGCTGATCCTATGGCTAATATATACTTTCTTAACAGATATTCTTTGCTATCTTTCAATTGGTAGTATGATAAAGAATCAATGAAGCGCTACATGATAAGACTGATTGTTCTTGGATGTTTATTTTGGGCTTCATGCCATCGTCCCCAGAATACAGATTTGTCTTCAAATACGGCTGACAGCAGTATTCCCGTCCCCACTATAACCGTATTAGCTGATCTTACGGATAGCAGCCAACCTCGTATAAAAGCATTTACTAATATAAGCACTGTGCGTATTGCTTCTCGCAGCAAACCGGTAGTGTATTCTTTTGTCAATCCTGAGACAGGCGTTACCATTCCCGGAGAGGCACAAGGCCGTGGACTGTTTACTACCTACACTACGGATGATGGTTTAAGTCTGGACCAGATCAACTGTAGTTATAGAGACCTTAAATGAAATATCTGGTTGGGAACCAATGGCGGCGGCATCAGCAGGTATGACGGACAATCGTTTACCAACTTCACTACATCACAAGGGCTCGCTTACAATTTGGTTTGGTGTATAAAAGAAGATAAGGCTGGAAACATTTGGATCGGTACAGATGGTGGAGGTGTTAGTTGTTATGACGGCACTTATTTTAAGAATTATACTACGCGCCAGGGGCTGACGCACAATGTTGTATCCAGCATACAAACCGATAAACAGGGGAATCTATGGTTTGGTACTTACGGTGGCGGGGTGAGTAAGTTCAACGGTAAGACATTTGAAAATTATACTGTTGAACAGGGGCTGTCTAATAACTACATCAGTGGCATTGAAGAAGGAGATAACGGGGAGCTTTGGTTTTCTACCCGAGGAGGTGGTTTTTGCCGTTTTAAAAAAGATGTATTTACAAAGTATTCAACCACCAATTGCTTTATTGATTATGTGGTGAGATGTATGTATAAGGATAAGCGTGGTTTTTTCTGGTTTGGAACCAACAAGGGCCTGAGTAAATGGAATGGAGATCGTTTTGAGAATTTTACCAAAGAAGATGGATTGGCTGACAATACCATATTCAGAATTTCAGAAGATCAGTTAAGTAGAATTTGGTTGGCCACCAGCAAAGGCGTGAGTCAGTTTGACGGTAAACGATTTCTCAACTATTCTACAGACCAGGGACTTGCGAATAACCGGGTTACCAGTATCACGGAAGACCAGCAGGGAAACATGTGGTTCAGCACATTTGGAGGTGGGGTGAGCAGATTTGCCGGTACAGCGATGACCAATTTCACATCGGCACAAGGC
This sequence comes from Chitinophagaceae bacterium, assembly GCA_040375175.1. Classification (GTDB taxonomy): domain Bacteria; phylum Bacteroidota; class Bacteroidia; order Chitinophagales; family Chitinophagaceae; genus Pollutibacter. The sequence goes on along the minus strand of JBEISY010000102.1, from coordinate 4,040 downwards.
ATGGCCAATAATGTGGTTTATAGTATTACCGAGGATGCAGACCGGAATATCTGGATGGGGACCAATGGCGGCGGAGCGAGTAAGTATGACGGGCGAACATTCACTCATTTTACAAAGGCACAAGGATTGGTATCAGATGAGATTTATTGTATTCTTCACGATAGCAAAGGAAATCTTTGGTTTGGCAGTTCCAATGCCGGAATGAGTAAGTGGGATGGCCGGCAGTTTACAACATTCAATACAAGCAACGGGCTATCAAATAATACGATTTTCAGATTGCAGGAAGACAGCAAAGGAGATATTTGGATCGGAAGTTCTGGTGGTGGCGTGAGTAAGTTTGATGGAAAAACCTTTACGCATTACACTACCAGGCAGGGGCTGGCGGGGAACGTTGTGTTCACCATTCTTGAAGACCGTGAGGGATCTCTGTGGTTTGGTACTTTGGGAGGTGGCGTGAGCAGGTTTGATGGCAAATCATTCACCAATTTTACCCGTGCACAGGGGTTGGCAGATAACAGCGTCTGGTCTATTCACCAGGACGAAGCGGGAGATATTTGGCTGGGAACACAGGATGGGTTGAGTTGGCTCAAAAAGGAGAAAATAACTGAGCTAAAAATGAAAATGGGTAAACAGTCTCTCAAGCGTGGTCCGTTGTTTGAAACTTTCACCACGCGAGAAGGTCTGCCTCATAATTTCGTTACACAGGTAGTTGGGGGAGGAAATAAAATGTTCATCGGGACCAATAATGGATTCTGTGAGCTATTGCCTTCAATGGGTCATTCAGGAACAAAAACTTGGCAGGTCGGGAAATCATATCATTCAACTACTGGGTATCCTGTAAAAGATGTCAACTCCGGCCAGGGAGCAATGTACAGGGATTCAAAAGGAATATTCTGGATTGGGACAGGCTCAGATAAGACGGGACTGGTGAGATTTGACCCCGGATCTTTGGATTCAACCGTATCTCCACCAATGACGCTGCAGATAAAGTCTATACAACTCAATAATGAGGTCATTGCCTGGAGGGATCTGGAGGCAGGAAAGAAAACCCCTCTAGCAGACAGTGTGTTTTTGGCTGGTCTGACTGCCGAGGAAATTGGAAGTTTTGGCCGATTATTGACAGAAGATGAACGGGACTCCATGAGATCCAAGTTCTCAAAGGTGGACTTTAGTAGTATTTCCGCCTGGTATCCTGTCCCGGAGAATCTTATTCTTCCTTATCAGAATAATAGTATCGGGTTTCAGTTTAACGCTATTGAAACGGGCGAGAATCATCTGGTCAACTATCAGTATAAGCTTGAAGGATACAGCAAACAATGGAGTCCTGCAGGAACAGGGAGTACCGCGAGTTTTGGAAACATGTACGAAGGGAATTATACCTTTTTACTGAAAGCGCAAAGCCCGAAAGGTATCTGGACAACCCCGATTTCCTATCACTTTAAAGTCTTGCCGCCATGGTGGCGTACCTGGTGGGCCTACACGATGATGGCTTTGTTGTTTTTGTGGGCGCTTCGATTATTTAGTTTGTTTCGGGAACGAAGGCTTCGTTTTGAAAGAGATAAATTGGAAGTTCAGGTGAAGCATCGTACACAAATGCTGGAAAATACCATTGATACATTAAAGAACACGCAGGCGCAGTTGGTGCAGTCCGAGAAGATGGCATTATTGGGTGAGTTGACAGCCGGTATTGCACACGAAATTCAAAACCCATTGAATTTTGTCAAAAATTTTTCTGAAGTAAACAAAGAGTTATTAGCAGAAATGCGCGAAGAAATCGATAAGGGAAATCTTCGTGAGATAAAGGATATTTCAGATGACGTTTTGCAAAATTTGGAGAAAATTCACCACCACGGTCAGCGTGCCGGAGCCATCGTTAAAGGGATGCTCCAGCACACCCGCGCAAGCAATGGGCAGAAGGAATGGACCGATATCAACGCACTTGCACATGAATACCTGAAGGTGGCCCAACATGTAGTGACGGAGAAAGAAAAGGACTTTCATGTTCTTGTGGAGACAAGCTTTGATCCTATGCTGCAGAGGGTTTTTATTGTTCCCCAGGATATAGGCCGCGTATTGATGAATCTCTATACCAATGCGTTTTATGCTTTGAGTGCTCAGCGAAAACAAGCGGGGGGCATCTATGAACCTATTATATCGGTGACCACCCAAAAAACAGATTTGGGAATGGAGATACGGGTGAAAGACAATGGCATCGGAATTCCAGACAGCCTGAAGCAGAAAATATTTCAGCCTTTCTTTACAACCAAGCCATCCGGGCAGGGTACTGGACTCGGATTGAGTATGAGTTTCGATATTGTAAAGAGCAATGGCGGTACGCTTGAAGTGGAATCAAAGCCGGGAATATTTACCGAGTTTGTAGTTGTTGTTCCTTTGGAAAGTTGACCGGCAACCAGATCAACCCTTTTTTGCCTGGTAGATCAACCATACATTGATCAGCACATAGCTGACCAACAGGATCATCGCCACCCAATTGTCTACACGCACAGACTTTTCCACCTGGCCTCGCTTGATGAGTTTGAGGGAATAAGCATTGGCGGCAACCACGAAGAGAATATACAATAGGGTTAAGCCATGCAACAGGTCAACCAGGGTGAATACGCTGCTGTCTGGCAGTGCGGAGTCGTTGATGTATTTATTACCCACTACAGCAAACAATGCACCCACACTCAGCCCGAACCGGGAATCCATACTGTCTGAATGAATATAGAAACAGATGAATGAGATGAGAAACGCGAGGTACATGCCGAGGAACATTTTCCAGAACAAACCCACGGCCTGGTGGGTTATCGACAAACGAACGCGGAAGACACTGTATTCGGTTTCCTGTTTTTCTGCAGATGGGTTGCCGAAAGCGGTTTCATACACACGCTTTCCAGACGTGATGATGCAGCTGTCTATATTCCATCCACGGAGTGTAAAGCGCGGATCAAAATGTTCGCCCAGGGTATCCGGCACAAAAATCAGGCTTGAAGCATCAAACTGTGAGTTCTCCAGGCTGATCCTTAGTTTTTGTTCATCAAAGGGAAAGTTTTCAATTCGCCAGCTGTCTTTCATGACACACTGCATTTTCATCTGCATGTAGATCTGATGGCCGGTAGTATCGATGGTAAAGAAGCTTTTCTCCACTGATTTGGCATTGGGTACTTCCAGGTTGTTGATAAAATCAAGATCCGGATTGGTGTATTTGAGCCAGAGCCAGAAGGTGGCGGTGTATTCTTTTTGTTTGAAATCGATGTTATGGATGCTGGTAATGTAAATACCTGCCCTCACCGTGTCAGGTGATTTTTCCTGCGCATGGGCAGCGCCCTGTAGACAGGATATGATCAGCAGGAAAACAACCAGTGCTCTCATGTTTGCTTAACGTTGGTAAGGGCGCCATATTGTAAATCAGTTCCTCTTTAAGGGTGCCTTCTGTTTCTGTATCTATATTATAACAGGAACTGGTAACCTAACTGCACGCCTGCCATGTGGAGGTTGAAGTTTATTTCAGTATCAATGAAGTCTCCGGTACTTTTGATGATCAGAAACCTCTTGTCGGCTTTTGCCGCTTTTTTACCGGTTCAGGCTCAGGATACTTTAGACCAGCTTGGTCTCGGTGCTTCTACTCCAGCGGTAAGTGCGTATAGCATTCGGAAGTTAAGCAGCCGCTATACAGGGCCGGCACTAATGACCCGAAGAGATTACACAACCGGCCGCTACGCAACTCCACGCCCACGCCATCCACACCGAAGGGGATCTACACACAGGACGACACTGGATCCCAACGGAACAATTCCCAACGGCCCTCCGCCCATTCCTCCACCCAATCATCACTGCCCCAGACAACCAGGCTCCCCCACGCCCCATCCACCCCGGCCAAATCTGGCACGTAAACCCAGCCCCAACACACTACACCCCCCGAACCATCTTTGACGTACTACATTCCCAAAACCACCAACGACACCACCACCTCCGCGCATGGCGACCAACCAACCCACACTCGCATGCCCAACCCCTCCCAGGGGACAACTACTAATGGA
>JBEISY010000424.1:0-2283 GCA_040375175.1 Chitinophagaceae bacterium | reverse complement strand
CCCGTGCCGTGAGGATTGATCCGTCCATATCCCACGGTGGTAAAACTCTGCGTACTGAAGTAAAAGCTTTCTTCAATATTGTGCCAGAAATTTTTGTCTTTAAATCCATCCAGCTGTTCAACACCAATCAAAACATAACCAAGGGTGAAAAGGACGTTGATGATAACATAACTAACCAGAATGATGAAAATGAATTTCACCCAATGCACTCTTTGCAAGTAGGAGTAAAGGCTGAGTGTTTCCCACCTGGGCAGTCCGGTTCTGGTAACGTTAAATGTGCCGTCCTTATTGATGAATCGTTCCCCAATCTGATTGGCTTGCACACCGAAGCCGCTGTTGGGATTTTTTTCTAATGATGGATTGATCCTCGCCATTGGCAAAAGTTAAGTCAATTTTGGAATACAGGCAATCAGCAATACAATAATACAGAAGATCAGGAGCGGCATCCGAATACTTGTATCCCCGGATACCAACTTCCGGTCTACTGAATGTTTGTATTACTGATTGTCTGTATTCCACTCAGACTACCTGTTGTGAACAACCTGTCAACCCGTTTCTCAACTGCAGCATCCAGTTCCAGTGCCGGCGCATGATGAGGTTTTACACGTGCATCTATGATCAAAGGTCCGTGGCAACCCCAGTGTTTGTTGCTGTAAAATGAATGGATCCCGTGTATATCGTGTGATGGATTGCAACGGGTGAATGCCACCCAGAGGAAGTTGCGGAGGTTGGCGGCGGTGAATGGTGCATCATCGCACCAGATGAGCAGCGGTGGGAGGTTGTGGGTTGTGGGTTGGAGATGGTGACTCCATGCTGCAACCTCTTTTTCTGCATCAGTATGATTTGTAAAGGCACTACTCTGTATCGCCACTACACCGGGCATAATGAGCTGTATGTTTTTCACACCTGACAGGCTGCGCAAGGCTTCAGGAATTTCTGACGACAACTCCCGGATCTTTTCTCCATATGCGGCAAACACCACCTTGCTTCCCGTATTCAGTCCTGTGCCTGAATAGTCCAGCGTATCCATAGTGGTATTGGTATGGAAATGCACGTCTCTGTCCAGGTGGATCCTTTCCAGGATATACCTGAAGAATTCAGCCTCATGGTGAGTGCTCAATTGGTTGGTATCATCGGCAGTGATGAATAGGAATTTGGCAAGGCTTAGCTGACCTGTACCGAGAATATGGTTGGCGATGGTCAACAGTTCTGCGGGTTGTTTAGTGGGGGCGTAGGGCGTATAACGCTCGCTGCCGATGGCCAGCAACAAGGGGTGTACGCCAGCTGCATCCACGGCATGTACTTCCTTCACGCCTGGGATCTCCTTGGGGATGGCCGAGCCCGTCATTTCGTGGATGAGCTGGCCAAAACTGGTGTCTTCCTGTGGGGGACGACCCACCACGGTAAATGGCCAGATGGCGTTTTTACGGGCATACACTTTATGGACGCGCATCAGCGGGAACTCGTGACGTAAGCTATAGTAGCCGAGGTGATCACCGAAGGGGCCTTCGGGTTTGTTCTCACCAGGATAAACTTCACCGGTGATCACAAAATCCGCATCCGTGCTCACGCAAAATCCATCGGCATACAAATATCGGAATCTTCGTCCGCCCAGGACGCCGGCAAAAGTCATTTCACTTAATCCTTCAGGCAGGGGCATCACAGCGGCAACAGTATGGGAAGGAGGACCTCCGGCGAATACACTTACTTTCAGCGGTTGTCCTTTGCCGTTAGCTTTTGTCTGGTGCACGCCGATGCCTCGATGCAGTTGGTAGTGCAGGCCGATTTCTTTGTTGGGTATATAATTGTTTCCAGACAATTGAATGCGGTACATGCCGAGGTTAGCGTGCATGATACCTGGTTGATCTATGTCTTCGCTATAAACCTGCGGCAGGGTGACGAATGCACCCCCATCATGTGGCCAGTGTTGGATCTGGGGGATATCTTCAATGCGAATCTCTTCGGCCATCACGGGTTTGAAAGCTGGATTTTTGAGGGGCAGGGCCTTGAGGGCGGCAAAGGCAGCAGAAGCATTTTGGAAGGGGTGCTTCAGCGCTTCCACAGGATTGTTTTTAAGATCGATGAGTTTCCTGACCTGTTCCAGACTGTCCCGGAAAATGAACCGGCTCCGGTCCAGTGTGCCGAATATATTGGATGCAGCTCTGAAGCGGGAGCCTTTGACGTTCTCGAACAGCAAGGCCGGACCACCAGCCTCGTGTACCCGAAGATGGATGGCGGCCATCTCCAGTTGGGGATCCACTTCTTCCTTGATCCTGACGAGTT
>JBEISY010000437.1:0-2188 GCA_040375175.1 Chitinophagaceae bacterium | reverse complement strand
GATCCGTCGCGCCAAGGAAGCCGGTGTATACCGGATCTTCCTGCCTAATATCGACAGCTCATCGATGGATGTGATACTGGAGATGGAGCGGGATAATCCAGGCTATTGCCATGCCATGATGGGTATCCATCCCTGTTATGTAAAGGACGATGTGGAGGAGCAACTGGAAGTGGTGCGGGATTGGATCAATGTGCGGCGGTTCATCGGTATTGGTGAGATTGGTTTGGATTTTTATTGGGACCTTACTTTCAAAGAGCAGCAATATGAAGCGTTTCGCAGGCAGTTAAAATGGGCGATGGAGAAAGACTGGCCCGTATCCATCCACTCCCGCGAGAGCTTACGGGAATGTATAGACGAAGTAAAGCGCATTGGGAACGGAAGGGTACGTGGAATTTTTCATTGCTTTGGCGGAACGGTTTCAGAGGCACAGGAGATTATGGAGATGGGAATGTTTCTCGGGATCGGTGGTGTGCTCACATTTAAGAAGAGCGGCGTGGCAGAGATGTTGCAGGAAGTGGGGCTGAGCAGGGTAGTGCTGGAGACCGATGCCCCCTATCTCGCGCCGGTGCCGCATCGTGGGAAGCGTAATGAACCGGCCTATGTGCAACTGGTGGCGGAGAAGCTCGCCGAAGTGATGGGGAAGACGGTTGATGAAGTGGCGGCTGTGACTACGAGGAATGCCGATCTGGTTTTTATATAGGTGGAAGTTGGAAGGTTGAAGGGGTTCTTCAACCTTCAACCTTCCAACTTCTCACTTTAGCAGGAAACTCAGCCCATTCAACAGGTACACAAGGGGTGCATTCCAATTGATCGCAATCTCATTACTCGCGTAAGAACAATCATCATCCACATACGTGGTCTCGGGTTCTGAAAATGCGTAATTGCATTTGTCTTGCTTGCCGGGATTGGGTCCGCCTGCGAGAAGACCGGGCACGGGTTCCAAAATGCCATCTGCAACAGAGGGTCGGTGATGTGGACGCATCGTTGACTTTGTACCGGCGCCGGTGACAAAGCAGTAACCGGTAGCGTTTCTGCCGAGGATATAATCTGCGTTGCTCAGTGCTGCGTTCAGGTATTTTTTGTTTTTCGTGAGCAGGTATGCGTGGATACAGATCATCCCCTGGTTGGCCGCTACTGCATTGGAACCCCATTCAAAATCTTTGGGTGAGCCACCCATCACTACGCCGAAAGCATTGGTGCCGATGTTGTTCACGAGCGAGTCTGCGAATGCAAGTAGGTAAGTATCGATGCCCTTGAGATCAATCCATGCTGATAATTTTTTCGAGTGCCTGGAGATAGAAAGCAGGCCCATCGTCCCAACATTATTCCACGACATCAAACCTGTACGCAGCTGACTTTTTTGAATGGCGTTTGCAAATGTCTGCTGACCCGTGGTGATCCAGAGTTCTGCAGCGGCCCATAATTTTTCATCGGCCATGCTTCCATCTCCATATGCTCCGGTGCTGACATCGGGATCAAAAGACTTGTTCATCGCGTCCTGATCATACAGGATATTGGGATGTTGTTCCGCCCATTGCCAGGCTTTGGTGGCTGCTTGCAGGCATGAATCACTGAGACCGGGGAGTTGTGTAGAAAAATTTTTCAGGATGCGCGCAGATTGTGCCAACACTGCGGCGAAGTCAAGCGAGGCGGCAGTGGATTTTTGCACGGCATAACGTGGCAGTGTGGTGACGCCGGGCATAACCATACCATCAAAGGCAGCGTTAGTGAGTTTGTGATACACACCACCGTCATGGGGATCCTGCATCGTAAGCATCCAACGCAGGTTGACGAGGATCTCATCAATGAGGTCCGGAACTTTGTTGCCAGACTCTGGGATATGGGTGCGAAGCGTATCAAAATAAATGCTGAAATCTTCATAGGCAGAGAGCAGGGTGCCCATGGTGATGCCGGAGTTGACGATGTATTTGTTGTAATCACCTGCATCATACCAGCCGCCGGGCGAAGAGATAACGGTGCCGGCTAACCGATATTGATCTGCAGCGGAGGGATGGATGTATACCTTGGTATCCGGATGACCTGCACCCCGGGCCCAACGTCCACCATATGCAGGTTCCAGTGGCTGTGAAACCCGCTGGTAGTAAAATCCTTTCAACGATGAAACGGCAGTGGCTCTTAATGCTGTAGTGGAAATCGAAAATGGATAGGATGCTGGCACATTGCCGAT
>JBEISY010000305.1:0-3362 GCA_040375175.1 Chitinophagaceae bacterium | reverse complement strand
CACCTTCATATTTTCACACTATGGAAATCTCTCTCAATACGCCCGCACTGTTATTCCCTGCCATCAGTCTCCTGCTGCTGGCCTATACCAACCGGTTCCTGGCCATCGCCAACCTGGTGCGGAAACTGCACGATGATTATTCCCAGCATAAAAATGAACAAAACGCGCTGTTGCAGATCCGAAGCCTGCGCAAACGCCTCGGTTATATCCGCCTCATGCAGGGCGCCGGTGTGTTCAGCTTCCTGCTCTGCGTGATATGCATGTACAGCATCTACAATGGCTGGATGGACGTTGCCAAATACGTTTTTGCCGGAAGTTTATTGAGTCTGTTGTTTTCCCTGATTTGTTCCCTCATTGAGATTTTCCAAAGTCTTAATGCGTTGGAAGTACTCATACATGACATCGAAGAATAATTTGGTGAGCATTAGCAATTGGCAATTAACAATTAGCAATTAGCACTGGTTGTTGGGAAGTGGATTTTAGTACAGGTCACTAACTTCCAACAACCAGTGCCAATTGCTATTTGCCAATTATCAATTGCTAATTGTTAATAGATAGTTTTCTCCTTTCCCCTATCTGCTGTCTCCACATCGCGTAGTATAGCCCTTTAGAAGATAGCAACTCCTCATGACTGCCGGTCTCTACTATTTCCCCTGCTTCCAATACATAGATCCGGTCTGCATGCATAATGGTGGACAAGCGATGTGCGATGAGGATGGTGATCTGGTTGCGCTGGCTGGAAATATCCCGGATGGTGTCGGTAATTTCTTCTTCAGTGATGGAATCCAGTGCCGAGGTGGCTTCGTCAAAGATCAGGATATGGGGCCTGCGCAAAAGAGCCCTCGCTATAGAGATGCGCTGTTTTTCACCTCCCGAAAGTTTCAGCCCCCCTTCACCAATCACCGTGTCAATTCCGTTTTCTGCCCTGGCCAACAGTTTATCGCAGGAGGCCTTGGTAAGTACATCTTTCAAATCCGCTTCTGTTGCTTGTGGATTTACAAACATCAGGTTCTCGCGGATACTTCCGGAGAACAATTGATTGTCTTGTGTCACAAAGCCGATCTGCTTACGCAGGTCGTTGAAGCTGATGCTGTTTTCATCGATTTCATTATACAAGATCTTGCCCTGGTTGGGACGGTAAAGGCCCACCAGTAATTTCATCATTGTGGTTTTTCCAGAACCGGAAGGCCCAACAAATGCAATGGTTTCCCCTTTGTTTACGCGGAAGGTGATATTGTCGATCGCTTTTTGTTTTGCACTACGATGTTGGAAACTCACGTCGCGGAATTCAAGTGTATGAACATCTTCCAGTGGTTCTGGCGTGCGTGGTTCTGCTTCCACGGGCTTATTCATGAGGTTGGCAAAATTATTTAAAGACGCTTCTGCTTCGCGGTATGACAAAAGGATATTGCCAATCTCCTGGAGCGGTCCAAAAACAAAGAACGAGAAGAATTGCATGGTCACCAACTGGCCGGCATTCATCTCATCTTTAAAGATCAACCACATCAAAATGAATAAGATGGCCTGCCGAAGGGTGTTCACCATGGTGCCTTGTAAAAAGCTGATGCTTCGGATCCTCTTCACCTTGGTGAGTTCAAGGCCAAGGATCTTGTATGTGTTCTTGTTAAGGCGCTCTACTTCCTGTTGCGTAAGGCCCAGACTTTTCACCAGTTCAATATTGCGAAGCGATTCCGTTGTGGCACCTGCCAAAGAAGTAGTTTGGGAAACGATGGTCTTCTGGATGTGCTTGATCTTTCTGCTGAGTACATTGGTGATCACAGACAGCATCACTACACCAATCAGATAGGCAATGGGAATGTACCAGGATATATACAGTGATGCATACACGAAAACAAAGACCACGCCGATCAGGATGCCAAACAATACGTTGATGACGTAGTTGATGAATTTCTCTACATCGGTCCGCACCTTTGTCAGGACCGAAAGTGTTTCACCGCTGCGTTGATCTTCAAATTCCTGGAAGGGCAGTTTCATGGCATGCTGAAGTCCATCTGTGAACACCTTGGCGCCAAATTTCTGGATGACCACATTGAGAAAATAGTCCTGGAAGTTTTTAGCGATCCGGCTGATCATGGCCACCGTGATGGAGCCGATCAGGATATACCAGACGCCCGGATTGTTCCAGTTGAAACGATTGAAATATTCATCGTAACTGAAAGGTACTCCCTGCGCCTGCGACTGCTGGTAACGGTTGGCCAGGTTCACCAGTTTACCAAAAAGGATGGGATCGATGAGGGAGAAGCCGGTGTTCATGGCCGCCAGGAGCATGGTCAGGAACACCAGCCATTTATAGGGTTTGAGGTAATTGATCAGGATTTTCATGGCGATGAAGTTCGCATTTAGTTTTGAACTAAACGCACAACGGAACCGACAAGGGATGTGGATCTTTATAGTAATCATAATCCTCCACAAGTGGCTTAATATTATATATGTGGAGCGTTATAAAATATTATAATCCTCCATAAGTGTATTTTTTATATATTTATGGAGGATTATAAATGCAACACATGGAAGAGATTATTGGACGGGAAGAGGAGAAGAAAATACTCAACGCTGCTCTGGTGTCCAAGGAAGCAGAGCTCATAGCTGTTTACGGCAGGCGGCGTATTGGTAAAACCTATCTGATCCGAAACTTCTATCAAAAGAACATACGATTTGAACTTACGGGAATCCACCAGGCAAGCCTGAAGATCCAGTTACAAAATTTTAGTTTGGCCTTGCAATCGGCCATGAGCATTCCTGTTTTGCCAGCTCAACCAAACAACTGGATTTCGGCATTCCAAATGTTAAGTGAATATATCAAGACAGTTGGTGATAAAGAGCCTATAGTAATTCTCTTTGATGAGCTTCCATGGTTGTGTACCCCAAAGTCTGGTTTTTTACAGGCATTTGGTCACTGGTGGAATACTTCAGCGTCTCGCCAGTCTTTTTTAAAAGTGGTTATTTGCGGGTCAGCTGCATCATGGATCATACGAAATGTAATCAATGATCGAGGTGGATTACACAACAGGGTTACAAGCCGGATTAGATTATTGCCTTTCACGCTTGTTGAAACGGAAAAGTTTCTACTTCATAACGGCGTAAAGTTAGATCGCTATCAGATATTGCAATTGTATATGGCTATGGGTGGCGTACCACAATATTTGAAGCAGATACAAAAAGGCGAAAGTGCCAGTCAATCCATTGATAAGTTATTCTTCAGTAAGAACGGATTACTTAAGACTGAGTTCGCCGATTTATACAGATCGCTTTTTGCTCATGCAGAGAATCATGAAGCTATTGTCAGAGCACTTTCGAGAAAAGCCATGGGAATGACTCGTGCAGAGATCATCGATACTTGT
>JBEISY010000311.1:0-3298 GCA_040375175.1 Chitinophagaceae bacterium | reverse complement strand
TGTTTAGGAAGGGTTTAGACTTAACCCTCCCCTAAACACTCCCCCTAAACACTCCCCCTAAACACTCCCCCTAAAACTTCCTATACTCTCTTTTCACAAACGCATTCGCCTCTTCAAAATTCGTAATCCGCATATTCTTACCATCCCACAAGAGTTTCTTGCGACCGGGATAGCTGTATCCCCCATCAGCATTCATTTTGCGGAAGGCAAAACTGCGGGTAGCGAGGTTACCCATCAACACCGTTTCGGTCAATGGACCTGCCATGGAGAATGGAGAACTTGTATATGCACCCCATCCTTTTTTACAGGCAGCGGTCCACTGGGCCTGGTGTCCGTCCCATCCGCCCGGCACAAAAGGCCTGTCTGGTTTTGGAAAAGGATTGCTTTGCATTTTGCTCTTCGGCAATAAGGTTGGGTTTCTTCCAAACAATCCCGCCATGAGTTTACCTTTGGTGCCTTCCATCAGGATACCGCCATCGATCTCTCCCATCTCATCATCGGGTCCCAATTCATCCGGACGCTTAGGTTGAATACCCCCATCGTACCAGATCACTTCCACGGGTTTCATATTGCCACGGGCCGGAAATTGAATATGGATCTTGGAAGCAGTGGGTCCGCTGTCAGAATAATCCGCTTCCTGGAAGAAGCCTGACCATACGCCAGCTACGCTACACTCCACACTAACGGGATAGCCTAGCCGAAGCGCGCGGAAGGGAACATCCATGAAATGACAACCCATATCTCCGAGTGCACCGGTACCGAAATCCCACCATCCGCGCCAGATCGCCGGTAAGTAGCCATTGTTGAATTCCCTGTAAGGAGCGGTGCCCAGCCAAAGGTTCCAATCCAGTTCTTTTGGCACTGCATCCACATTTTTAGGACGCATGATCCCTTGCGGCCAGACGGGCCTGTTGGTCCATACATGCACGGTTTGTATATCTCCCAGCACCCCTTTCTGTACGGCTGTTTCGATGATGCGGGTATCATTGCCACTGCTGCCCTGGTTGCCCATCTGCGTGACCACCTTGTATTTTTGTTCTGCCTCGGTGAGCCATCGGGCCTCCGCAATATCATGCGTGAGGGGCTTTTCTGTGTACACATGCTTCCCCAATTCCATGGCGGCGATGGTCTGCACATAATGCATATGATCCGGTGTGGTGACCATGACCGCGTCTATGGACGACTTCTCCTTATCGAGCATTTCCCGGTAATCTTTGTAATACTTTGCCTGAGGGAACTTTTTTCGCATGGCGGCCGATTGCCTGTCGTCTACATCACAGAGCACGGCAATATTATCAGCACCATTGTTCCATGCCTGGGTAATATTAAACTCGGCCTTACCGCCCGCGCCAATGGCAGCGATATTAAGTTTGTCGGAGGGTGGGATAAATCCTTTTCCGAGTACATGACGGGGTACGATGGTGAAACCAGCCGCGGAAATGCCGGCATATTTCAGGAAATTGCGACGGGTAGTCATATTGGGAATTTTCGGTAAGTTAAATAAAATGAATATTCATGGAGTTGATCAGTTGGGAACAATTTGAACAGGTGGAAGTCAGAACCGGCACCATCATCGACGCACAACCCTTTCCCAAAGCAAAAAAGCCAGCATACCAGCTGACCATCGACTTCGGTCCCATCGGGATCAAAAAATCATCCGCGCAGATCACGGTTCACTATGCATTGGGCACATTGATTGGCCGGCAAATCATTGCGGTCGTGAATTTTCCGCCGAGGCAGATCGCTAATTTTTTCAGTGAATGCCTGGTATTGGGCGTGTATGATGGCAATGGCGATGTGGTGTTGCCGAAGCCGGATCATCCCGTGGAGAATGGCTGCAGGATGGGGTGAGGACTGGGAGGTTACAAAAGTGTGGCTTCAGAAGATGGTCGTTTGAACATGAAGCAAAGTTTGCCTACAGAATCTGAACTTAATTTGAACAGCCTCACAAGTTTTCGATGGAGAAGGCATCTATTTCTCGATAGTTCAGCCCCCGATTCGTAGATAAGATTTATTTTCACGTTCCATGAAGAAACGTACTGTTTTCATAGCCACATTGGCCCTCCTGACCTTGTTTTCCTGTAAGAGTAAGAAAGATGCTGCTCCACCCCCGGGACAGGGCCCCGGCGCTCCGGCGCCAGTCATCAGTGTGGAAGGTCTGGTTGTCAAAACCAGTTCTATCAACGAGGTAGTGGAAGCCTCCGGTACTATCCTTGCGAATGAAGCCACGGAGATCCGGCCGGAGATTTCCGGAAGGATCACCCAGCTGAATATCCGTGAAGGCGCCGTGGTTCCCAAAGGCAGCTTGCTCGTTAAAATATATGACGCTGATCTCCAGGCTCAACTGAATAAGTTACTGGTGCAGTTACAGATTGCGGAGAAGACCGAAGAGCGCCAGAAGGAGTTGTTGAAGATCGGTGGTATTGCACAACAGGATTATGACCTAAGCACACTTCAGGTAAGCAACATTAAAGCTGATATCGAATTAACCCGTGTAAACATCTCAAAAACAGAGATTCGCGCACCATACACCGGACGGCTTGGCTTGAAGAGCATCAGCCCAGGTGCTTACATTTCTCCAACAACTTTGATCACTACTATCACGCAGATGAACCAGATGAAGATCGAGTTCAGTGTGCCGGAAAAATACAGTGCACAGATCAACAATGGATTGACGCTTGACTTTATGCTGGACGGATCCACAAAATCCTATAAGGCTAATGTGCTGGCCCGCGAAGGTTCCGTTGACCAGAACACTCGCAACCTTCGTATCCGTGCCGTGGTGCAGGGTGGCGCAGACCAATTTCTGGTTCCTGGTACTTTCGCTAAAGTGCGCATGATACTTGGAGAAAATAGAAACGCCATCATGATCCCCAGCAATGCCGTTATTCCGCAAGCACGCAACAAGCAGGTTGCGCTGTACCGTGGCGGTATGGCTTCGATGATCGATATCGATACAGGTATAAGGGACTCCTCCAATGTGCAGGTACTCAGTGGGCTTAAAGCCGGGGATACTCTGGTAACGTCCGGCCTCCTGTTCATCAAACCCGGCACAAAGCTGAAGTTGTCTAAAATTGTGAACTGACCTGAAATCCTACGCTGATGAATTTATCTGAACTCAGTCTTAAGCGTCCGGTACTTGCGATCGTTTGTTCTATCGTTATCATCATATTTGGGTACATCGGATTCACCTCACTGGGCGTCCGGGAATACCCTGCCATAGATCCACCTGTCGTGAATGTCCGCACCTCCTATACGGGTGCCAATGCGGAGATCATTGAACAACAAATTACTGAAC
>JBEISY010000115.1:0-6002 GCA_040375175.1 Chitinophagaceae bacterium | reverse complement strand
GAGGATAAGACCGGTGGATATGTTTCCGCATACGCACCATATTGAGAATGTCATTCTTTTGGAATTAAGACCTTGAAGCAATGTGGCAATTCGGTAATTCGGCAATGTGGCAATGTAGGAAGGCGCGCCATGCGTTGCGGCGCGCCGGCAGTCACTCCGGGGTGTTTCCGCGCAGGCCGGCAATGCCCAGTGCCCAATGCCCAATGCCTCGCGAAGCGTCTGCCGCATTTACAAATTGGCTAATTGGCTAATTAAAAAAATATTTATGAACGTAAGAGAAATGGGAATTGGGGGCAGCATACCGCCGGTGATCAAAAACCTGTTGATCATCAATGGATTGGTATGGCTGGCGCAGATCACGATACAGAGCGAAACGTTTGATATCGAGAATCTTTTTGCGCTGCATTTTTTTGAATCTCCGCTTTACAAACCATGGCAGTTCCTGACCTATATGTTCCTGCATGATTCAGGAGGCTTCACGCATATCCTGTTCAATATGTTTGCGCTATGGATGTTCGGGAGCACATTGGAGAAACTCTGGGGATCAAAGCGTTTCCTCATTTTCTACCTGATTTGCGGATTGGGTGCCGGATTGGTTCAAATGGGTGCTTTGTGGTTTGATATGCGTGAGGTGCAGGCTTACTATGATGCTGGCCGTATTTCGAAGGAGTTATATGACCAGGTGGTAAGTGTCCCCACCCTCGGTGTCTCCGGGGCCGTCATGGGCATTTTTGCCGCCTTCGCCTATACCTTCCCCAACACGGAACTGCTGATCATCCCTATCCCGGTGCCGATCAAGGCGAAGTGGGCGATGATCGGCATGATCGCCCTGGACCTTTTTGGCGGCTTTTCCAACCAGAACTCAGGTGTGGCGCATTTTGCCCACGTGGGCGGCGCCGCCATCGGCCTGATCCTGCTGATCATTTGGAACAAAAAGAACCGTCGCGGGTTTTATTAATTAACGTTCCCCAAACGGCGGGAATGTTTATTTTTACATACCAGTGAAAACAGGGTGAATATGGGAGATCGTGATTATTATTCAAGGCGGAGAACCTCGATCTGGAGCAACAATAATGCGCTCCTGATCCTGATCGCCATCAATGTTTTTTTCTACATCACCTTACGTTTTATCCTCGCCGTGTACGGTTTGTCTAACCTTCAGGAAGGCGCATTTTACCGGAACGTTTTTGAATGGTTTGCCATGCCGGGTAGTGCAAGTACCCTGATTACCAGGCCTTGGACGATCTTCACCGCAGGCTTCACACAACTGGATCTCTGGCTGCTGATCAGCCACATGCTCTGGCTTTGGACCTTCGGGTTCATCTTCCAGGATCTCACCGGCAACCGCCGCATCATCCCGCTGTATCTGTATGGTTCTGTGATCCCCGCATTGGTGCATATGGTGTGTTATAACCTCGTTCCCCAGTTCAGTCAGATGGCAGATGCAGGATTTTATTATGGATCGATGGCAGGCATCATTGCCATCGCCGTGGGGGCCACTACCTTCGCCCCTGGTTACCGGATCTTCCCGATGATCAATGGCGGTATCCCGCTCTGGGTGTTGACCCTGGTGTTCTGTGCGGTAGACATCTTCTTCCTCAAAGCGCATGGCGCATGGTTTCTTCCACACATCGCGGCAGCCATCATCGGCTTCCTTTTTGCTCATGCTCTCCGCAGTGGTAGAGACTGGGGCGAGTGGATGAATAAAGCTTACGAATGGTTCACGAACCTTTTTGACGCGAGAAAAAAAGTGCCCGCGCGCAGGCCCGTAAAACAGGAAGTATTCTACAATACGCGTGGCCTCCAGCCATACAAGAAATCAACAAATCTGACCCAGCAGCGCATAGATGAGATCCTCGATAAAATCAACCTGAGAGGGTATGAGAAATTGACGGAGGAAGAGAAAGATCTGCTGCGCAGGGCGAGTGAAGAAGATTTGTAAATTTGATAATGCTGGTAAAAGCTGCGGGAAGATTTTTCTCCATCACCTACACTGCCCTCCTCTGCGTTTTCCTTGCAGCCTCGGTCACGCCGTACCTGCATCCGGCATCCTGGTGGTTCGTCGGCTTTACTGGTCTGATCTTCCCATATCTTTTCCTGGCTCTCCTCATCATGATGCTCTTTTGTGTGCTGTTCAAAAGAACCAGACTTGCGATTGCCGGATTGATCGCCATCGTCATATCCATTCCCAGCATCGGCCTTATCATTGGTCTCCATTTCTCCGGGAGCTTTACGCCCACAAAAGATTCCACCACACTGCGGGTGATGTCCTGGAACGTACGCAGGTTCACACCCTATAACAAAGATTATTTCGATCCCAAAAACAATAACCTTAAGGATATCATTGAGGAAGTGGTGAAGTACCAGCCAGATGTGCTCTGCCTGCAGGAATTCTATACCGGTCCGTCCAAAAAACGTAAAAACCTCGAGCTGTTCCGCGATTCCCTTGGCTATCCTTACGTCTCCATTGAAAACATTACTAACGGGGGCGCAAGATCCCAATCCGGCACCGTCATCTTCTCCCGCTTTCCATTTGCGAAAACATACGTCTACCAACTGCCAGACGCGTACGCTACCGCCGCTGAAGATCCTGTGGCGGCTGACATCCTGGTAGGCAAGGATACCATCCGTGTCATTACTTTCCACCTCCAGAGCTACGGGTTCCTTAACCGCGATTACGAGGACCTTTATAAGATCAAGAATCAGGAAGACCAGGGACTGCGCGCATCCAAGAATATCTTCCGGAAAATGCAATACGCATTCTCCCTCCGCGGTGTTCAGTCTGACATGATCAAAAGAGAAGTAACCCGTTCACCCCTTCCCACCGTAGTTTGCGGGGACCTGAATGATGTTCCCAATTCTTACGCTTACCAGACCGTAAGGGGTAACATGAAGGATGCGTTTCTCGAGAAAGGTGCCGGCCTTGGCAAAAGCTTCATCAGTGGCCGATCTAAATTCCTGACCTGGCTGCCAACCTTGCGGATCGACTATATTTTCACGAGTTCAGTGTTTGAAGTGACCCAGTTCCGGATGGTGACGAGAAAACTCTCTGATCATCGCGGCCTTATCACAGATCTCAAACTGCCCGAAAATTGATATTTTTGGCAACTATGGCGCTGAAAGTGTATAATTCGTTGAGCAGACAGAGAGAGGATTTTGTACCGATGACCCCAGGATATGTTGGACTCTACGTGTGTGGACCCACCGTTAGTGGAGAAAGCCATCTCGGTCACGCCAGGCCCTTCATCACCTTTGATATTGTATACAGGTACCTGACCTTTCTCGGGAACAAAGTGCGTTATGTGCGCAACATTACCGATGCAGGTCACTTTGAAGAAGAGGGCAGGGAGGCAGAAGATAAGATCGCGAAGAAAGCGATCCTGGAAAAACTGGAACCGATGGAGCTGGTGCAGAAATACACCAATCTCTTCCACTGGGCCATGCAACAGTTCAACAATCTGGATCCTACCATCGAGCCTACGGCAACGGGACATATTGTGGAGCAGATTGTCATGATCGAAAAGATCATTGCCGATGGATACGCTTATGTGGCCAACGGTTCCGTGTATTTTGACGTGGAGAAGTATCACCTGGATTTCGGGAAGAAGGGAATTCCGTACGGGATCTTATCCGGCCGTGTACTGGACGAGCAATTGGAGACTACGAGGGAATTGGAGTCACAGGAGGAGAAAAGAAATAGGTCTGACTTTGCGTTATGGAAAAATGCGGCACCAGAACATATCATGCGTTGGAAAAGCCCATGGGGCGAGGGTTTCCCGGGATGGCACATCGAGTGCTCCGCAATGAGCACCAAATATTTAGGGGAACGATTTGACATCCATGGCGGGGGTATGGACCTGCAGTTTCCGCACCATGAATGTGAGATCGCGCAAAGTGTGGTGTGCAATCATGAAGTGCCCGCGCGCTATTGGCTGCACAACAATATGATCACCATCAACGGTAAGAAGATGGGCAAGAGCTATAACAATGTGATCAAGTTGAGCGAGTTGTTCAGTGGCGAACATCCTATTCTGCAACAGGCCTACAGCCCGATGACAGTGCGCTTTTTCATTTTGCAGACGCATTATAGAAGCACCCTGGACTTCAGCAATGAGGCACTACAAGGTGCGGAGAAAGGCATGAAGCGATTGTGGGAGGCGTATACTCTGCTGATGCAAATGAAACACGATGAAAGCAAAGGGCAGAATGCAGAGGTAGAAGGGCAGTTACTGGCTCTGGCGCGAGAGTTCAATGAGATGATGGACGATGATTTCAACACGGCGAAAGTGCTGGCCAATATGTTCACGATGGTGAACCACATCAATTCCTTCAAGAGCGGTGCCTATGAAAAGCAAACGCTTTCTGCGGTAGCGCTGGAAGAATTGAAAAAACAATTCACTGTTTTTTTAGTGGATATCTTTGGGATGAAGGTAGAGTCAGGTGGCAGTGATGATAAGCTGGATGGTGTGTTGAAACTCATCATTGACATCCGCAAGGAAGCCCGGAGCAAGAAAGACTTCGTCACTTCAGATAAGATCCGCAATGCACTTCAGGAAGTGGGTATAGCATTAAAGGATGAGAAGGATGGGAGTGTGAGTTGGAGTTTAGGTTAGTGTGAAGGAGTTGTGTTCACACTTTCATACTTCCACACCACTTCCTGCGTCATTCCTGCAATCACAGCTTTCAGGTCTTCAGGAAATTCATCTACCCAAAGTTTATAGGTTTCCCCCGGAAGGGTTTGTTGCAGTTGTTGAATGACGGCAGGGTCAAAATCAAAATGTTTGCTGTATACACCTGCGCCAATTCTTGCAGTATCCCTCGCATTGCAGTACTGTTCAAAATGGCCTTCCACCGGAATAAGCATCACGGGTTTGCTGAAGTATAGCGCTTCGCAGACTGACTCGAAGCCTGCCGTGCAGACCAATGCACTGCACCTTGACATCTGGTCCAGGAATTTCTCCTGGTGCAGAGAATGGAAAACAAGGTTCTCATCGATCTTATATGTTCCCTTGTATCTTTCCTTTACGTCCCGGTTATCAGTAAAGCAGACCAGTTTGACCTGTGGATGTTGTTTGTGCCACTGCATGATCTCCGCCATGAAATGAGTATTGATGATGTAGACCAGGATAAATGGCTCAACCGCAGGCGTTCTGCGCAAAAGGCCTCGTCTAAGCGCGGGCGGTGTCACCTGCAGTTTGCTGCCGGGATGATTGGGCAGAGCATACATCGATAAAGCCATGATCTTCCTGGCACCGATGGCGGTGAATTTGGTGTAATTTTTCAGGAAGGCAGCCTGCATCGTGAATCCTTTTGGAAAATGGAAATCCTGGTGCAGGTAGATGTATTGATGGGCAATGGCGATGATCTCAAAATTCCGAAAATAACTCAAGGTATACAATGCAACCAGTGGTTCATACAGATTGATCATGATGTCTGGCTGATGGCCTTCAATGAAGCGGCGCATTTTCCGGAGGCTATCCAGGTAAGTGCCTGAGCGGCGAAGGTTATGCAGTATGGTGGCTGGCATGTGGATAGCGCTGCCTTTTCGGTTCATCGTGAAATGTGGGCTCTCTACTTGAAGCAAGGGTTTAGTGATGGCTTTCAGGAAGAACTCGGGCAGTGGTTTCTCCGGGTTTCTTCCGGCAATGACGCCACAGACCTCGTGTCCCTGTTCCTGCAGGAGATGAATGATGGCGATGGCCTGTGTGAGATGGCCACGACCTTCCCCTTGTACGGCGATGATGAAGCGTTTTTCAGGCATGCTGCAAGATTTGATCCAGTTCAAGTTCCCATTCTGACGGCAGTTGGGTTTGGCTTCTTTCTTCTTCCTGTTGCAGCCATTCTTTGTAGAAGATCACTTCCCAGTTTCCGTTTTCATGTTCCACCAGTGCACTCATCGTTTCCACCCAGTCACCTGAGTTGAGGTAGTGAATCTCCTCGATCATTTTATTGTCTGGGTGATGAATATGCCCGCAGATCACCCCATCGCAGCGCTCCTGTTT
>JBEISY010000381.1:0-2732 GCA_040375175.1 Chitinophagaceae bacterium | reverse complement strand
GTAGAGTTGTTTGCCCATCGCCGTTTTAAGAACGCTGTCTGCTGCCGGAAGTTTCTCAACGATGTTGCGGTAAAGGAGAACCATGATGGAAGCTTCCTTGGCGGCGGTTTCAATCTGGAATTTGGCCCTTTCAAAGGTGCGCACTTCATCGGCCTGTTCCAGACTCAAATTGGTGAGATCCGGAATGCTGTCGCCATATTTTTTCTTGAGACTATAATAAACCCTGGCCGCTTCATCGCTGTCCGCTGTAACATTCTGGCCGTTTTTGTTTCCGAGAAAGTTCCAACCGTGTACATCATCTATATACCCATTCTTATCATCATCGATCCCATTACCGGGCATCTCCTTCTTATTGATCCACAATACTGGTTTCAGGTCTTCATGGGTGGTATCTACACCGGAGTCAATAACGGCAACGATCACCTGCTGTTTGGCTTGCTTGCCTTTCAGGAGGGTTTGATAGGCTTTATCCAGACTAATACCATAGTATCCATTGTCTTTGGAGTCCAACAGGTGCCAGCCCTTCGGGGTCTCCTGCACGGATTTCTGGGCATGCGCTGCAAGGGAAAAAGCAGCCAATATGCCAACCACCATCAACTTGCGTACGGTCATTTGAATATTAAGTTTAAATACAAAGGTAGAATTCTACGCTGAAACAGGCTGTTAAAAAACTGCGTCAGGATGAGGATTAGAGATCAAATTTTATACCCTGTGCTAATGGTAGGGTAGTGGTGTAGTTTATGGTGTTTGTTTGCCTGCGCATATATGCTTTCCAGGCATCACTTCCACTTTCCCTTCCGCCACCTGTTTCTTTTTCGCCACCGAATGCACCGCCGATCTCAGCGCCACTGGTGCCAATATTGACATTCGCGATGCCGCAATCGCTGCCCCTTTGGGAAAGAAACAATTCTGACTCCCTGAGGTTCAGGGTCATAATGGCAGATGAAAGTCCTTGCGGAACACCATTTTGTATGGCAATGGCTTCTTCTATGGCATCATATTTCATGATATAAAGGATGGGGGCAAAGGTTTCCTGGTGAACGATCCCAAAATCAGGTCCTACCTCTGCAATACAAGGCTTCACGTAACAGCCACTTGCAAATGATTCTCCAGTAAGTACACCAGGTTCAACCACAAACCGGCCCCCTTCGTTTTTGCATTGTTCCACCGCACGCAGGTAAGCTGATACGGCGTCTTGGTCGATGAGCGGACCCACATGCACCCCGGCCTGAAGGGGATCGCCAATTTTTAACTGGCCATACGCCTTCACAAGTTTATCCCTGAATTGGTCAAAAACAGAGGTATGTATGATCAATCTTCTGGTAGATGTACACCTTTGACCAGCAGTACCAACCGCACCAAACACGCATCCAATCACTGACATGTCAAGGTCCGCATGTTGGGAGATGATGATAGCGTTGTTGCCACCCAGCTCCAAAAGGCTACGGCCAAGCCTGCCACCAACTGCAGCGCCTACAGCTTTACCCATTCTCGTAGATCCAGTAGCAGAAACCAATGGGATCCGATGGTCATGGGACAGCCATTCTCCAACTTCCCTGCCACCAATAACGAGGTTACTCACACCTTCAGGAACCTTACAATCCCTAAACACTTCTGCGGTGATCTTCTGGCAGGCGATCCCGCATAACGGTGCTTTCTCAGAAGGTTTCCACACACAGACATCCCCGCAAACCCAAGCCAAGGCTGTGTTCCAGCTCCATACAGCTACGGGAAAATTGAAGGCCGATATGATCCCTACGATGCCGAGTGGATGCCATTGTTCATACATGCGGTGGCCCGGTCTTTCACTATGCATGGTGAGGCCGTAAAGTTGTCTCGACAAGCCCACTGCGAAATCACAGATGTCTATCATTTCCTGAACTTCACCCAGGCCTTCCTGAAGGCTTTTCCCCATTTCCCAGGAGACCAATTTTCCCAGTGGTTCTTTATACTCACGCAGTTTATTGCTCAACTGCCTTACCACTTCGCCGCGTTTAGGCGCAGGCCACGTACGCCAGGTGAGAAAAGCCTCCTCAGCTTTAGCCATCACCGCTTCATAGGCATCTTTATCTGCCGTGAACACGGATGCGATCGGCTTGCCGTCTACTGGCGAAAAAGATGTAATGGATTCTCCCGTAGAACCAAGCCAATGTTGCCCGGTAGATAAACCATGGTTATGGGAAGAGATGCCAAGTTGCTCAAGAAATGACATAGCCTGCAATTTTGTTCGCCCAAAGGTAAACATTAAGTGCTTTAGCCTCTCTTCAGATTGTTAGATTGTGCGAGGATCAGATTTCCAATCAGTATTGTTCTTTTTCGTTAGGGAACTCCCTGGATTTTACGTCTGCTATATAGTGCTTTACTGCACTATTCATGACATCGTGCAGATTAGCGTATTGGCGGAGAAATCTCGGCTTAAACTCATGGTTGATCCCGAGCATGTCATGCATGACCAACACCTGCCCGTCACAATGGCTTCCTGCTCCAATGCCGATCGTAGGTATTTTTAGGCTTTCAGAAACTTCCTTGGCCAGTTCCGCGGGGATTTTCTCCAGTACCAACCCAAAACAACCCGCTTCTTCCAGTAATAACGCGTCTGATTTTAGTGTTTCCGCTTCTGCTTCCTCTTTGGCTCTTACCTGGTAAGTGCCAAATTTATAAATGCTTTGGGGCATGAGGCCTAGGTGCCCCATCACTGGAATTCCGGAGCTCAGGATCCTTCTTATACTATC
>JBEISY010000438.1:0-2166 GCA_040375175.1 Chitinophagaceae bacterium | reverse complement strand
TTCATCTCCACCATAAAGGTCGACTCGCCGCCACTCAGGTTGTCGCTGGCGCCTACTCGCGTAAAGATCTTGTCGGTGATCGGGATACGTGCTACTTGTGCCGGAACAAAGGAACCCATGTGCGCCATCAATGTGATCAACGCGGTCTGGCGAAGCAAAGCGCTCTTACCACTCATATTCGGTCCCGTCAAAATGATCACCTGTTGTGTAACGCGGTTTAATCGGATATCATTCGCAATGTAGGGATGGTCCGGTGGCAGGTTGCGCTCGATAACGGGATGACGGGATTCCAACAGTTCCAGTTCATCGCCTTCATGCAGCTCTGGTCTCCGGTAATTGAACATTACGGCATTCTGCGCGAAACAGCAAAGACAATCCAGGATCGCCAGCACATGACCGTTCACCTGCATCTGCTGCAAGTAGTCTTGCAGCTCATTGACCAGCGTATCATACAACTCGGCCTCGATCCTCAATATTTTTTCTTCGGCACCCGTTATTTTTTCTTCGTATTCTTTTAACTCGGGTGTGATGTATCGCTCCGCAGTTGTCAGCGTTTGTTTCCTGATCCAATCCGCAGGAACTTTGTTTTTGTGTGAATGCGTCACCTCGAGATAATATCCAAAAACATTGTTGAAGCCGATCTTCAAAGACGATATACCCGTGCGTTCGGTTTCTTTCTGTTGTAATAAGGTCAGGTATTCTTTACCGTTAGTAGCAATGGATCTGAGATCATCCAACTCGGCGTTAATACCGGAATTGATTGCTCCTCCTTTATTTAATTGTACCGGAGGATTCTCTGTGATCCATTGTAAGATATTATCTCTGATCACTTCGCAGAGATGAAGGGAGTCTGCAAGGCGGGCGAAATATGCGTTCGCAGTTCGCAGGTCGCCAGTTTGCGGGTCGTCTTCAACCTTCCAACTTCCACCTTCCACCTTTCCACGCCCCAATTCCCTAATGGATGCAATATGCTGCAGTCCCTTCGCCAACTGCCGCACTTCCCTCGGATTGATCTTCTTCAGCGGGATCTTGCTCACCAGCCTCTCAATATCTCCGCACTGGCGGATGTGCTGGCTGATGGTGTTGCGCAGGTCTGTTTCGCGGATGAAAAATTCCACGAGGTCAAGCCGCTCCGTAATCTTTTTCATATCGATCACGGGCAGCAAGATCCATCGTTTCAATAACCGGCCGCCCATAGGCGATACAGTATTGTCAAGGGTCTTCAGGAGCGACGTCCCTTCCTGGTGGCCGCTGCCGAGAAGCTCAAGGTTTCGGATCGTAAACTGATCCATCCACAGGTAATCATCGCGATCGATCCGCTGGATGGAGGTGATGTGTTGCAGGTTAGGATGCTCCGTGTCCCGCAGGTAATGCAATACTGCACCCGCGGCTACTACTGCACCGGGCAGGTTCTCCACACCAAAGCCTTTCAGCGAATGCGTGCCGAAATGCTTAAGCAGGGTTTCCTTGCCATAGTCTTCGTCAAAGATCCAGGTTTCAAGAGGGTAGGTATAAAAACGGGCACCAAACTGTTCCTTGAAGAATTTCTGCTGGTTGCGTTGGAACACCACTTCCGCAGGCTTCAGGGTCTGCAGGAGTTTATCGATATACTCCGTATTCCCCTCGGCTACAAAAAATTCTCCGGTCGATATGTCGAGAAATGCTATCCCATGGTTGTCAGTGGGGGAAAAATGTATCCCGCACAGAAAATTATTGGCATTATGCTCCAGTAGCTTGTCGTTCACCGCCACCCCCGGCGTGACCATCTCCGTCACCCCGCGCTTCACGATCCCCTTCGCCAGCTTGGGATCTTCCAGCTGGTCGCAGATGGCCACCCGATAACCTGCTTTCACTAGTTTATGCAGGTAGGTATCCAGCGAATGGTGGGGGAAGCCCGCCAACTCAGAAGCCGAAGCAGATCCGTTGTTCCGCTTGGTGAGGGTAATGCCCAGCACCCTTGACGCCACAATGGCATCTTCACCAAATGTCTCATAGAAATCACCCACCCTGAACAGCAGGATCGCGTCAGGGTACCGCTGCTTGATGGCGCGGTGTTGTTGCATGAGGGGTGTATCGGCTTTAGTAGATGACAATTGATAATTGGCAATTAGTGGCGCAAATGTAACCCCGGCATTCTGTACATCATTGGGGATGAACCCATTGTGG
>JBEISY010000472.1:0-1837 GCA_040375175.1 Chitinophagaceae bacterium | reverse complement strand
TGGTATGGTGGATTTATCAAAGCTTTTCAAAAAAGACTGAATCTAAGCCTACAATCAAAGAGGATTCTGCATATTTGACGAAAGAGAAGGCTATGCTGACATCGATACATCCCAAATTGCCCATGCGGGATAAGGCAACTACGCAGGATTATTACACGCGGTTTTTAGGGTTTGAAGTGGTGAGCGACTATCCGGATTATCTGATGCTGGAAAGGGAAGACATCGAGATCCATTTTTTTGCATTTGCCGCATTGGATCCGCTGGAGAACTACGGGCAGGTTTATATCAGAGTGAGTCACATCGATCAATTATATAAAGAACTGTTGGAACGCAAAACGGCCATCCATCCCAACGGTCCTCTGGAAGTAAAACCCTGGGGGCAGAAAGAGTTTTCGTTGTTGGATCCGGATCATAATTTATTGACGTTTGGAGAAAGCGCTGGTTAGTTCGCAGGTCGCAGGTCGCGGAGTTCGCAGCATTGCCACATTTTCAAATTGTCACCACGTATCGTTCTGGTTTTGTTTTTGTTCTTCCAATGATCTTTCTGGCTTCGAGATCAAGTTTGACTGTTTCACCATACCATTGCACGCCGCCCTCAAATGTTTTGCCGATGCGTTGATAGAGGGCTTCCATTAATTCAAAGTGCGTGAGTTCTTCTTTTGCCAGAATGGCCAGTAGGTTTTTTTTCACCAGTTCGTATTTATCGACCGCAATTTTCTTGTTGACCTTGCCGGGAACCGGGTGCAGGGTCTGTATTTTTTCTATCGATGGTTTGGCGGATTTGGGCGGCATTGTGAGATGCTTATTCGTTAAAGTTAGCCCGCACCGGCCATCCTTCCAATATTCCTTTGGTCATGAATCCCTTGAAGTTGCGGGAGACTATTATTTACCTTATCTATCCCTAAAACAAGCCATCATGATTAAAATGACTTACACTACCACCGTGGGTAAGGACGCCCAATCTGTGTACAGAAAAATGCTCGGTCTCGATGACATTGCCGATTACAAAGGCTGGACATCGATCTTCAATCCAACGTCAACGTATAGGGGCAGTTGGGAGAAAGGTGCTGCGATTCAATTTATCGGTGTGGATGCAGATGGAAAAGAAGGCGGGATGGTATCTGAAATTGCGGCTAATGATCCGGCGAGATTTGTGTCCATCAGGCATCTCGGTATTCTGAAGGATGGCAAGGTAATCCTCGATGGACCTGAAGTGGAAGGCTGGGCAGGATGTATGGAGGACTATTCATTTGAAGAAAGCGAGGGGAAAACAACAGTGACTGTGGAGGTGGACGTGAATGAGCACTATATCGATTATTTCAACGACAAGTATCCCAAAGCCCTTGCGCGGTTGAAAGAGATCACAGAACACTAATTTTTCACTTATCAAATACAAAAACATGAAACCAAATGCAGTTGCCTGGTTTGAGATCTATGTCAACGACATGCAAAGAGCCAAGGCTTTTTACGAGACCGTGCTTGCTACCAGCTTGGCAGCACTTCCGAATCCTGCCAGTACTGATGCGGGTGAGATGTATGCCTTCCCGATGAACAACGAAGCGCCCAATGCATCCGGTGCCTTGGTGAAGCATCCCATGGGCCAGCCCAGTGCAACGGGCACCTTGGTATATTTTGGTTCGGACGACTGTGCTACCGAGTTGGGCAGGGTAGAGGCGGCAGGCGGGAAGGTGCAGTCACCAAAATTTTCCATCGGTGAGTTTGGATTCATCGGTATTGCCAGTGATACGGAAGGGAATACCATCGGATTTTATTCCATGAAATAGCCATGAGCTACTAGCTATTAGCTAATAGCAATTGGCTACTTTAGCATCTATGA
>JBEISY010000429.1:0-2250 GCA_040375175.1 Chitinophagaceae bacterium | reverse complement strand
CGTAAACGCACTTCATCGATATAAATATTATTCTCAAACCCTGTGGTATTCCGGAAAGCCATGATCAGGTCGCCCTGGTTGATGTACGAAGTCAGGTCTATTGAATCCTTACGCCACTCATCACTGGTTGGTGTATAGGGATCGAGTACTTCAGTGCGGTTGGTCACCAATGTGCTTCCCCATTTTTTATACAGAGAAGTATAGCTTGCGCCACAATCCTTACTGATCAATACTTCCAGCGTATCCCAATTATTGTTTGGCGTTGAGAGTGGGGAGAATGCCGCAGCGGCCACCCAGAAACTCAGGAACGCAGAATCTATGTTTGCAATATTAAATTGCGGCATACGCAGATCGTCCCTTCTGCCAATCCTGCTGCTGCTGAAATTGTTGAAATAAACAGACGCTGCGCCCGACTTTGAAGCCAGTGTAGATCTCGACCAGGCAAAGTCCTGGTTAGGGTTTACGATATCCCAATTGGCAGGAGGAAAGCCAACTTCAAATCCTTCCGAATACCTTGCCACTGCTGCATTGTAAGTAACCAACTGGCTAAGACTATCATTATCCGATCTACCATCTGTTCCGCCATTTGGCGCAAATACCACGGCTGCAATAGAAGACCTGCCCGATGGCAGTTGCAGCGCATTGATAGATACTGCTGTTTGCGCACCTGGTGCAAGTGATCCCTGCCATTGAAATACACTAACGGCATTACCTAAGCGAAATCGAATGCTCGCCGAGGTGACGGTTTGCCTGCCTTTGTTGGCGAGGGTCACCACAGGAGTCACCGTATTCCGGCATTCCCTCGCTGAAGGCTTAAGGATAGCCGTGACAGCCAGATCAAGATCAGCAATCGTAGGCGGCGTGCAGGCATCAGATTGGAAGAGCCCGGGTCTGAATTGCTCTGCAGCGGCAACCATCCTGCTCGCCTGGCCTCTCGTAAACAAAAGCATGCAATTATCGAAGCTATAGTCCATGTAGTTCTGGTACATAATACCCGTACCACTTGCCGTGCAATTATCGGTACGGATGCCAGTGAAGCATCCTTCTGTAGCGTCGCCCTGATTGGGCGTATCATCTACAAAATCAGTACCGGTACATCGGCCATCATCATCGCCCCAGATATGGTAAAGGTTAAAATAGTGTCCTGCCTCATGAACCAACGTTTTCCCTTGATTGTACTGCGTGTATG
Organism: Chitinophagaceae bacterium; assembly: GCA_040375175.1. GTDB lineage: Bacteria > Bacteroidota > Bacteroidia > Chitinophagales > Chitinophagaceae > Pollutibacter. The sequence continues at coordinate 1,061 of JBEISY010000429.1, read as the reverse complement.
CCCCGCCGGGTAGGGAACGATAATCAATCACAACACCTTGTTCAACCGCCACGCCCTCACCGGGAAAGCTGGCATAACCAAGGGTGTTGCCAGACAACAGGCAGATCCAGATATTGAAATACTTATCGGTGCTCCATGCATCAGCACCACCGGCATCGCTGTACTTAACATCTTCCGTGAGGTAATTAAATGAAGACCTGGTTGTAGTCTTCCGGATAATCCCATTGGTGGCATCTCCATTGGGTGCACGCTGGGACAGGCAGAACTGAATGCCTGTACTGCCTAAAAGGCCCGCGAAATACGAAGGAATATTTCCCGCATCAGATTGTGTACCATTGAACGTAGCGTTGAGGATCTGCATTTGCTGATTGATCTGTGCATCGGTCACCACAGAAGGATCAGGCAAAACAATATGTATAACTATAGGCACGGATGTGTTGACGAGGTTGAGTCTTAGTTGATGTTGCTGCGCTGTCCGCTGCGACAGTTTCGTATTAAACTCAGATAGCCTCGCTTCATATCTTTGTTTGGCTACCGGATCGGCAGAAAGGTTTCGGTTGAGCAGCTCCATGGAAGCGCACCTGCCATCGCCAGATAGCCCAGTCTTTTTCTGTGCAAATGCGTTTATCGTAAAACACATTATAAATGCAGATACTAAAAAATACCTCATGCCATTCAATTTCGATGAACACAACTGGTAAACAGGATAGTTGAATCTGGATATACGCGGGCCGTCAAAGGGGAGTTGAATACAAATTAAAACAGTTGGGCCAAGCGGCCAAAGAACGTTTAAGGAATTTCAGCTCCTTGGGCCAATTTGATTCCATCCTCCCGAAATGCTAACTTCTTTGTATTTTGATAGACAATTTATTATTCGATGAAGAAAATACTCCTTGCAGTCCTGCTCCTGGTATCGGTTGCAACGCATGCACAAAAAGCCAAATCAATATTCAACGGAAAGAACCTGAAAGGCTGGACCGCCCATGGAACTGAAAAATGGTATGTAGAAAATGGCGAGTTGGTTTGCGAAAGTGGTCCTGATAAGCAATACGGATATCTCT
>JBEISY010000085.1:0-6961 GCA_040375175.1 Chitinophagaceae bacterium | reverse complement strand
CTTATGTGATCAATCTTCGCAAAGGCGACCTCTCTCCTTTCAAGCCTACCAGTGATGAAGAGGAAGTGAAGGCCGATGCCAAACCGGAGGTGAAGGCCGAGGCAAAAGCCGATGATAAAAACAAACCCAAAGAAGAACCTAAGCCCACAACGGATAAGCCCAAAGAGGAAACAAGTGTGATGATCGATTTTGAAAACATCGATAGAAGAACCATTCCGCTTCCGATGCCAAAGCGCAATTATGGCGCCATCCTCGCTGGTCCATCAGGTACAGCATTTGTCCTGGAGTTTGTTCCCAACAAACCATCGGTCCTCCACAAGTTCACTTTAGAATCCAAAGAGGCCAAAGAATTTGCGACCGGCCTCGGCGCCATCAGCATTTCACAGGATGGTAAGAAGATGCTCGCCAATGGCATGGGCAGCTGGCGGGTGATCAACACCGGAGGCCCCAATGGTAGTGACGCGAAGGTTTTGAAAACGGATCTGCGCATGCAACTGGACCGCAGCCAGGAATGGAAACAGATCTTTGAAGAAACCTGGCGCTATGAACGGGATTATTTCTATGCACCCAATATGCACGGCAGAAATTGGAACGAGGTGTATGAACGATATGCACCGTTGGTTCCTTTTGTGAAGCATCGTGCAGACCTCAACTACATTCTTGACCAAGTGAATGGCGAACTCAGTGTGGGCCACAGCTTTGTTTCAGGAGGCGATATTCCGGAAACAGATAATTCCGCTGCAGGCATGCTAGGCGCTGATCTTGTGATGGATCAGGGCCGATGGAAGATCGCAAGGATTTATAATACCGAAAGCTGGAACCCTGGCCTGAGCAGCCCTTTGGACCGGCCAGGGATCAAAGTGAAAGTTGGCGACTATATCGTGGGCATCAATGGCAGGGAATTGACATCAGCAGATGACCCTTTCCAATATCTCGATGGAACGGCAGATGTCCAAACATCTTTGCACATCAACAGCAAACCAGTATTTGAAGGGAGCTGGATAGAAATTGTGAAGCCGATAAGAAATGAAAATGCGCTTCGCCAGCGTGCATGGGTGGAAGACAACCGAAGAATGGTAGACAGTCTGTCTGGCGGAAAGCTTGCTTATATCTGGGTTCCCAATACCGGTGGTGGTGGATTCGTCAGCTTCAACAGATATTATTTTGCACAGCAGGATAAACTGGGTGCCGTTATTGATGAGCGATTCAACGGCGGCGGATTGCTGGATGATTATATGGTTGATCTCATGACGCGTTCATTACGTGCGGCATTGACCAATGAGGTTCCCAATGGCAAGCCGATGCGTTTGCCTGCTGGTATCCTAGGTCCGAAAGTCTTACTCATCAATGAACTGGCCGGCTCTGGTGGTGATTTCTTCCCATGGGTCTTCCGCCAGCAAAAAGCAGGACTGCTGATTGGTGCACGCACCTGGGGCGGACTGGTTAAATCTTCCACGCACTATCCCATGATCGATGGAGGCCGTGTAACTGCACCAGATAATTCCGTTTTTGATCCCATCAACCGGAAATGGGTAGCCGAAAATGAAGGTGTACCTCCGGATATTGATGTGCGGCAGGATGCAAAATCCTTGCAGGCCGGAAGGGATCCCCAACTGGAGCGCGCGGTGAGAGAGTTACTACAACAACTGAGTAAGCAACCGGCACCTGAGATCAAAGTACCAGAATACTCCACACCCGTAAAAACAAAAGACTAATTACAAAAGAGCAGGCCTGGTGCCTGCTCTTTTATGGAAAGTACAATCATATTCAGTAATCACCCAGCAACGCTGCTGAATGTTCACGAATTGAAGGCAAACAGCCGCATAATGGGGAAAGGATTGCACACTAAGGTGGCAATACAAAGCGCATTTGCACTGGAACAGGATTTGAACATGGTATTGAGAATCATTCACCATTAAACCTGACAGCCATGCTTAGATATTCTGTTATTTTTCTGATCGTAGCCATTATTGCCGGCGTCTTCGGATTCACCGGCATCGCGGCTGGTGCCGCAGGCATTGCGAAAATTCTTTTTGTGATCTTTCTGATCCTATTTGTAGTCTCTCTGCTAACCGGTAAAAAAGCGTAGAACAAAGGTCAGGGGTTGGAGGCCAGAGGGCAGAGAAATACAAAGGGAGAAGGTGAAGGGAGAAGTTGGAAGAATTCTTCGCACTTCTACCTTCATCTTCTCCCTTCAACTCTGCCCTCGGCCCGCCAACTTCTGTACTCAAAGATTATACTGTTTCATCTTATTGAACAAAGTCTTCCTGTCAATACCCAATTTCAGCGCTGCCTTTGTCCGGTTGTATTTCACTTCTTCCAACACTTTGCGCAGCACTTCTGCTTCCGCCTGTGCTGACGCGGCTTTCAGATCAGTGGGCAGCGATGGCTTAGGGGATTCCACCACCACTGTCTCTTCGTCCGGATGCTGCGGCTCTGGTGCAACTGAAGTAATGAAACGATCAAAAAAAACAATTTCCTGGGGCAATGATGATGCTTCAATACAAGGTGTATCCGTGAGCAGGGTGGCGCGCCTGACCACATTCCGGAGCTCACGGAGGTTGCCTGGCCAATTGTACCTTTTGAACAGATCCTGCACTTTATCGTCGAATCCCGAAATCTGCTTTCCCAATTCTTCATTGGCTTCCTGTAGGAAATGCTCAGCAAAAAGCATGACATCCTCCTGCATTTCGCGCAGCGAGGGAACATTGACTGTAAACTCATTGAATCGGTAATAGAGATCCTCTCGGAACTTGCCCTTCTGTGCCGCAAGCTTCAGATTTTCATTAGAGGCCACTATGATCCGCACATCGATCTCAATATCCTTCACACCTCCAACCCGGCGCAGTTTCCGCTCTTGTACGAGCCTGAGCAAGCCCACCTGGATATCATAACTCAAGTTTGAAATCTCATCCAGAAAAATGGTTCCCCCGTTGGCCAGTTCAAACTGACCCGGCTTTGCGCTTACTGCACCGGTGAAGGATCCTTTCTCGTGCCCCCACAATTCACTTCCTGCAAGCTCTTTGGTGAGTGCGCCACAGTCCACCGCAATAAAAGGTGCTCCCTTACGCTGGCTGAGATCATGTATGGATTTTGCCACGTGCTCCTTTCCCGCACCACTCTCGCCATAGATGATCACACTGAAGTTGGTGGGTGCCACCAGCTTCACTTCATTATGCATAAGCTTTGCAGATGCCGAGGCCCCTTTGATGAATCCAGACACTTTCCGGTTGCCTTCTTTGCGATGGGCGATCTGGGGAATAGCTGAAGCCCCTGCGTCAGCAGGCTTCCGTACAATGGATGTTCCGATGGCCCGTTTCGTCATGGTGAGAATCTCGTCCGGAATGAGTGGCTTGATCACGTAATCAAGGGCACCCCGCTTAATAACGTCCACGGCTACACGCACATCGGAGTACCCGGTGATAATAATGATCTTTAAGTCCGGAACAATGAGACGTGATTTCTCAATAAAATCCCTGCCTTCCATATCCTTCAGCCGAAAATCACAGAAAACGAGGTCGTATACTTTATGGCTAACCATTTCCAACGCGGTTTTCCCACTATAGGCGGCATCCACATCAAAGCCATGCCTGCTCAGGAATCGCTCAAGTAAACGGCATATATCCATATCGTCATCCACCAGCAGAATTCTCGCCATAATCAAATGTAGGTAATTGAGTGTTTAAATCAGGAACGGCCCTGATGACCGCTTTCAATTAGTCTCAGAATATTCTGGATGCTAAAAGGTTTTCCCAACATCGTTAATGCACCCAGTTGCCTGGACCGAATCTGCAGTTGAGGATTAGGTAGCTATAGCGTTGCTGCTGGTAGAGATCTTTTCCATCCCCGATATTCTCTGCGCTTTGAACGGCAAATCCCTTCTTTTCCAGGAAACGGGATAACAACCGGGATATCTCTATCTCATCATCGATGATTAAAATTCTCAAAGGGTGAGGATCCACTTTCATGATCAACCGATTCAGTACAAACTATTTCCATAAACCTGCAATTCCCCTCAGTCCCATGGATCCCAGTGTTCTGCTCAGCAGCCGCGTCTTACGAAAAAAAAATCTGTCTGCCAGTGCTATGGCCCCCACAAGGGCACCGGTTTTCAATAGCCCCTTTCCTCCTTCGCCATTGGCGTGAAGCAAATTAGCAGTTGCCCTTTTCACCATATACCCTGGTGTAAAATGATCAACAAGCCGTTCAACACTACCCTTCAACTTGAACTCCTTCTCCTGGAGTGCCCACTGTTTTTCTTCAATTTTTTTACGGATGATTATATGGTAATTCGCTTTAGTCATTTTCGATGTTATTAATGATCGTATTCATGAATACATTCTTCAATACCGCCTTTCCCACGGTAGCCATGGCGATGCCAGCAACAGCTGCAATAGCTGCGGCGAGGCCCTGTGAAATCTTGTCTGACCCTTTCAATACTTCCAACTCCACCCGGTGCTCCACATATTCACGAGTATGCACCGCAACATCTGCAATCTTCTCAAACAACTCCTCTTTGTATGTCATATCGGTTCTGTTTTTAAATAAAGCGGGAAAGAGCTTGCACTTCCCTCCCACTTTATTTCATTAAGCTTCGCGTAAATGGTCGATTGTCTGATGTACATCATCACGAATGTCTTGTGTAGACTGCTTGACATCTCGCTTGAACCTACGGGCAGATCCTGCAAGATCCTGTACCTGGTCTCCAAACCTTTTACCCAAATCGTTTGCGCCGTCAACAATTTTTTGCCTGGTATTGACACCTTTGTCTGGTGCAACCAGAACACCAATCAAAGTTCCTGCTGCCAGTCCGGCCAGTACTCCCGCAATTACATTTCCTGTATTGTTTGCCATAGTATTTGTTTTATGTTTTGAAAATTGAAATTGTCAGCGTTTCGTAAAGAGTGTAGCTTTAACAACGCATATTCTTTCTTATTAAATTATAGTGCCGCAAAGGGGATAAAGTACCGCTAATCCCTTTCAGTCTATAATTCATTGATCTTCAACAAATTGTACAAGAAGAGGCTGAAATGATTTGCAGCCGGCTTTATCGGTTTTGACCTTATGAGGAACGAACTCCCCAAAGTGAGTAATCAACATGTCACAAAACACTTTCAGGAACATCCGAAACTTTTCTGTAACCACATTGGTTATCACGATGATTCTGATCCTCGTGGTTTCCATTATATTGACGAATGTCAATTTTTTCATTAACCAAACAGCCCACACCAACGAAGTGATCACCATCACTTCGAGGATACAGCATTCCATTCTGCGTACGGAAACTTCATTGCGCGCTTTTGCGATCACAGGCAATCCTGTATTCTATGAAGATTATAAAACCGAAAAGCAAAACACCTGGGGAAGGATTGAACTCCTGCAGCAGAAAACAATAGATAATCCCACCCAGCTTTTCCATATTGACTACCTGAAGACAATGATTCGAAAGCGGTTTGCCGGACTCGACAGTACCGCCGATTATGCTTTTAACAAGGTTAACGGCGGTGAAAATATCGTCATCGATCGCGTAAATCAGTCGAGGGATCTTTCTTTGCGTATCAACTCATCCATTGATCATATCACAGAACTGGAGAATTAACTGCTTAAGGAGAGGTCAGGTAAACTGGAGAAAAACTTAACGCTTCTGATCCCTTTTCTAGCCATCATGTTTGCCATTGGTATCATCGCATCCATTCTCAATTTCATTGCCCTGAGGCATTTTGAAAAATCGCAGGCAGCGGCAGATAAAAAATCAGCGCATATCAGGAAGAACAACGGGAACAGATCAGCAATCTAGCCAGGGTGAATAAAGATCTGGAGCAATTTTCCTATATGGCCTCACATGACCTTCAGGAGCCGCTTCGGAAGATCATGAGTTTTGGAGAACTACTTCAGGAAAGCAATATCGCCAACCTGGATGAAGAAGGAAAACTATACATCAACAAAATCATGTCTTCTTCCGGCAGAATGCGTGTATTGATTCATGACCTGTTGAACTATAGCAGGGCGGGAAGAATGACGATTGACGATAAACAGGTGGACCTCAACAAGGTGGTTCTTGAAGTAGTGGATGACCTGGTTCTGATGATCAAAGAAAAAAAAGCAAGCCTCTCCATTGACCAGCTTCCCAGGGTTCCAGGCAATTTCACTTTATTCAAACAGGTTTTTCAGAATCTGATCACCAACGCCATTAAATTTTCCAAACCGAGACTGTCACCCTATGTAAAGATCCAGGGTGAACCCATGACGAAGAAAGGATTTGAGATGCTGCCGGACAAATCGGGTAAAACAAGTTATACGCTAATCTCTGTGCAGGATAACTGGATTGGCTTTGAAAGTTCATACGCGGAGAAGATCTTCGTTATTTTTCAACGGCTGCATAGTCGGGATGATTTTGAAGGCACCGGTATCGGCCTCGCCATCTGCAAAAAGATCATTGAAAATGGAGAGGGCAGAATCCAAAATCTCCCCAAAATGATCCAATGCGCCATATGTTGGTGTTGCCACCCTGTACAATCTGGGATTCACTGAACAATATTGTATAGTTGACGTTGCACAATGAGGGAGATGTCGTAATTTTACCATCAGATCTCAAACCCACTCAATACATCCTTACCCATACTGACGCTTTCGCAAAGAACAGGTACCTCATGTTGGGGCGTTTTTTTCAACAAACATTATAATCGATGTCAAACCATCCCCCTATCATGAATGTAATTGTTGCGGATGATGATATGGACGATCAGATGCTGATGAAAAAAGCATTTCAGAAAGGCACCAAAAACGTGAACTTTTTTTTCGTGGAGAATGGACTGGAACTGATGGACTACCTGGAACGTGAAGGAAAATATCACGACCACAAAAAATATCCTGAACCAAATCTGATTCTTTTAGACCTGAACATGCCAAAAAAAGATGGCCGGGAGATCCTGACAGAATTGAAATATTCAAATGAGTTCTG
>JBEISY010000207.1:0-4354 GCA_040375175.1 Chitinophagaceae bacterium | reverse complement strand
TGGAACACAATTCCGATGGTCCTCCGCAGGAAAGGCACGGTTTTCCAGGTAAGGGATTTGATATCAAAACCAGCCACGGTTGCAGATCCTTCCTTCATGGGCAGCTCGCCATATAAGGTCTTCAGCAGACTGGATTTACCGGTTCCTGTTTTACCGACGAGATATACAAACTCGCCTCTGTCTATTTTGATATTGACGTCTTGCAGGATCAGGGAATTACCCTGGTAAATATTTGCGTTCCTTATTTCAATAATGTGATCAGACATGCTTCAAATTTAGGGCAATAAGTGTTGAAACTTCATTAATATTCTAATGATCCTTCGGGTGTTTGGATCTGCAGATATTTTTTATCAGATGCCACTACCCTGCCAGTGACCTGCGCTTCTATGCCGAATGCATTGGCTATGGCAATCAGGGCTTCGGCATGGTTCTCATCGGTAAACAATTCCAAACGGCAACCCATATTAAATACCTGGTACATCTCTCGGTTGTCTGCCCCGCTGGAGGCCTGGATCATGCGGAAGACCGGCGGTATATCAAAGAGTTTGTCTTTGATCACGGCGAGTCCCTTAGGAATGTACTTCAGGCATTTTGTTTGTCCGCCCCCGCTGCAATGCACCATGCCATGAATGGCTTCCGGTATGGATTCCAGGATCTGTTTCACCACAGGGCCGAAGGTACGTGTGGGACTGAGGATCAGTTGACCGATATTGGTATCAAACTGCTGGTTGTTCCAGTGGATACTCACGGGATCGGTTAACCGATATTTTCCTGTATACACAACGTTATAGGGTGTATTGGGATCAAAAGACTCAGGGTATTGCTCAGCATAATGCTTATGCAGGATGTCATGACGTGCACTGGTGAGTCCGTTGCTGGCGATACCACTATTGTAAGCAGATTCGTAATGGGCTTTCCCAAAACCGGCCAGCCCTACGATTACATCGCCCGCTTTAATGTCTTCATTGGAGATGATTTTTTTGCGGGGCCATCTGGCGGCAAGGGTTCCGTTGACGGCAATGGTACGGACTACATCGCCCACATCGGCGGTTTCACCACCGAGGTATTTGATACCGATGCCTTGGGAGGCCAGCATATCAAACAAGGCCTGGGAGCCGTTGATCACTTCAGACAGTACTTCGCCGGGGATCAGGTGTTTATTGCGATCGATGGTGGAATTGAAGACCAGGTTATCACAGATGCCCACGCAGAGGAGGTCATCCAGGTTCATGACAATGGCGTCCTGCGCAATCCCGCGCCACACGGAGGCATCGCCGGTTTCTTTCCAGTAGAGATAGGCGATGATGCTCTTGGTGCCTGCGCCGTCTGCGTGCATGACAGACACCCAATCCTCGTCTCCGCCGAGGTAATCAGGGTATACTTTACAGAAAGCATGGGGAAACAATCCGGCGTCCAGCGCACTGGTGGCGGCGTGTACCTCTTCTTTTTGGGCGGAGACGCCCCGCTGAAGGTATAGGCTCATGGGTCTTGAGATAAGGCGCAAAATTAACCCTTCCGGCGCCAAATGCATCACCAATTTATGAACACCTGATTTTACCTAGTTTTGCATCCCTCATGCAGGTACATCGCAACATAGACCAGTTACCCGAATTCCGCCAGGCGGTGGTCACCATCGGTACGTTCGACGGCGTTCATCTGGGACACCAGCAGATCATCCGGCAAATGAAGGCCGAGGCCTTGGTGACCGGTGGTGAAACGGTTATCATTACTTTCTTTCCCCATCCTCGGGTAGTCATCAGGGGTAGTGATAAGGGTCAGATATCATTGTTGAATAGCCTGGAGGAAAAAATCCAGCTGCTAAGGGCACACGGCGTGGATCACCTTGTAGTGGTGCCTTTTACCGAAGCCTTTGCGGCCATGGATGCCAGAGCCTATGTCTCGGGCTTTCTGGTTGACCGTTTTCATCCGGCTGTGCTCATCATTGGTTACGATCATCGGTTTGGGAAAAACCGCAGTGGCGATTATGAGTTGCTGGAGCGTCTGGGACCTGCGTTTGGATTCAGGGTAATTGAAATTCCCGAACACGTACTGCATACGGTGACCATCAGTTCCACCAGGATCCGGAAAGCATTGCTGGCGGGGCAACTGGAAGAGGCCAATGAAAATCTCGGTTATGCGTACCAGTTATCAGGCACGGTAGTGGAAGGAAATAAGCGTGGGCGAACCATCGGCTTCCCCACGGCAAACCTTGATCCCCAAGATCCGGAAAAATTGATCCCGGCGGATGGTGTATACGCTGTAACGCTTACCATCAAGGGAAGAGAGGGACTGTATAAGGGTATGATGAACATCGGCTATCGCCCAACAGTGGATGGCAAAACCAGAACCATTGAAGTAAATATTTTCCACTTTTCCGATATGATCTACGGAGAGGTGCTGCATGTTACGATGTGCAAGCACCTCCGTTCAGAGCAGAAATTTGAATCACTGGACGCGTTGAAAGCGCAGCTGGCGGAGGATCGGATTCTTGCGATGGCAGTTCTTTCCCACTGCTAGGGAGAAGATAAAGGGAGAGGTGCGAAGCTGCGACCTTTGCGACCTTTGCGAACTGCGACCTGCGCCCTGCAACCTAACTTGTCATTTTAACTACAAGTTCTTTCATCAATGACGCATCAGGCGTTCCGGCGTCTTTCACACCGAGGCTGCGCAGGTTATATTCATGTAACAGGATCAGCGCACGTTCCACTCCGGGCAGTGCGTAGTTTTTTGCGGCAGTAAGGTTTTCCTTTAGAAAAAATGGCGCCACGCCCATTGCCGCAGACAAAGCCTTTTCATCATGCATGGGATAGCTGAACATCATATAGGTCTTGCTAAAGAACGCGTACAAAGCAGGCAATACCAACTGGATGGGAGCGGCCTTGGGATTGTGTTCGAAATATTCTACAATTCTTATGGCTTTGGGGATATCACGGTGCGCGAGCGCACTTTGCAATTCAAACACATTGAACTCCCTGCTCACACCGATAAAAGTTTCAATATCGTCATCCTGGATCTCCCTGCGTTGACCCAGGTTTACAATTAGCTTATCAGCTTCATTAGACAAGCGGCTTAGGTCGTTTCCAATATGGTCAACCAATAAATTTAGTGCGCGAGGTGTGATCACATACCCTTTATCATGAATTAGTCTTGACGTCCATTCCGCCAACTGGTAGTCCGGGATCTTTTTGGTTGTTAAAACTTCGGCCTTCTTTTTTAACAGCTTGGACATGGAACCCCGACCGTCCAGTTTTTTTTCTTTGTGCCCTACTACAAAGATGGTTGAAGCTAAGGGCTGCTCAACGTAAGGTTCCAGTTTCTCGATGTCCCGCATGTGCTGCGCTTCCTTAAGGATCACCACCTGACGTTCGGCAAACATCGGATAACGCCGGCATGCATTGATCACATCGGCCCAGGCAGCGTCTTTGCCGTAAAAGACGGTGAGGTTGAAAGAGGCTTCCTGTTCCGGGAGAATATGCTTCTCCGCATACTCAGTAAGGATATCGATATAATATCCTTCATCGCCTTCCAGCCAGTAAATAGGTTTAAATTCCTTTTTTTTCCAGGCCTGTAAGATCTGGTCAACAGATGTGCTCATGGCCACGAAGTTAAGCGATTCCATGGCTCAGGAACATCGTTTATCATTAAGCAGATATTTTCTGGCATGATTTTGGAGAACACCCTATCGAAACGGCTGATTCAGGCTTAAACCATTGAAAATGGGAAAGATAGGTCCAAAGAAAATGAAGCCCTTTGAATGAAGCCGAGCTTATATTAAAATCATTTTTTTAGATATTTACATTCAATTTAAAAATCAATTATGAGTGCTACTAATTATCCTTCTGCCACTCCGCAAACACCGGCTCCTAAGAAAGACAACAGGGGGTTGATCTATGGCGTACTTATTGCCGCCCTTCTTGGTACATGGGGTTATATCATTTACGACAAGAGCAAGACCAAGGAAGTGATTCAGCAGAAAGATGTACAGTATTCTGCGCTGGATTCTTCTAAAAACATGATCCAAAAAGAATATGAAGATGCCCTGCTTCGCCTGGATGCCATGACTGGCACCAATTCAAAGCTGGACAGCCTGGTAAAGTCGAGGGATAAGGAAATTGGTGACATGAAGGGTCGTATCCAGTCTCTGGTACGTAAGCAGAACGCTTCTGCTGCTGACCTGACTGAAGCACGTGAACTGATCAAGCAATTGAACGGTAAAATCGATGACTACGTAAAAGAAATCGAAAGGCTTACTGGCGAAAACAAGCAGTTGACTGCTGATAAAGAGCAACTGACTACCCAGAAGGCAGAACTCCAAACCAACCTGGCTACTACAGATGCCGCTAAAAAAGCAGCT
>JBEISY010000259.1:0-3853 GCA_040375175.1 Chitinophagaceae bacterium | reverse complement strand
CGGTGGGTGGGTTCGATTGGAGTCCCGATGGGAAGCAGATCGCGTATACGCGTCAGCCCAATCCTTTGATCAACTCGGGGATCTATGCGGATATTGCCTTGCTTGATGTTTCTACCGGTGTATCGAAAACCATCGTTCAAAATCCTTCTTCAGATTTCTTTCAACGCTGGAGTCCCGATGGCAAGCAGATCGCGTACACTTCTAACGTGAATGATACGGTTACGCATTTTTTCAAGAACAACCGTGTGTTCATTATGGATCTTGCATCAGGAAAGAGCAGGGAGGTGTTGAGCCAGATCGATGAAAATAAAAACCTCATCAGCTGGGATGCCAGTGGAATGTTGTTTGGGTATTCCGATAAGATGCGGAATAAGATGGCACGCTTTGATCCTGCTACCAACCAACTTGCTGAAATCGCTACAGGATTGGATGTACCTGCGGGTGGATCCCTCAGTGAAGACGGCAAACATATCGCGATCATCGGCAGAAATTTTGATCAGTTGAATGAGATATACAAAGGTCCGGTAGGCGGCGCTATGCAACGTGTAAGTGATATGAATGCACAGATCGCAACATGGAACACGCCGGTGAATGAGATCGTATCCTGGAAGAGCAAGGACGGTGCGTTGATCGAGGGCGTGTTGATCAAGCCGAGGAATTTTGATCCATCGAAAAAATATCCCCTGCTGGTGGTTATCCATGGTGGACCAACGGGCATCGATAGACCAGAACCCACGCCTACCTATGTGTATCCTGTGATGCAATGGTGCGAGAAAGGCGCGGTGGTGTTGCGCGTGAATTACCGGGGCAGTGCGGGCTATGGTGAAAAATTCCGCGCCTTGAATGTCCGCAACCTTGGCGTGGGCGATATGTGGGACGTGATGAGTGGCGTTGATTTTCTGCAGAGCAAAGGTTTTGTGGACACCAGCCGGATGGGTTGTATGGGCTGGAGCCAGGGTGGATATATTTCGGCATTCCTCACTACCAATACTAATCGGTTCAAAGCCATCAGTGTGGGTGCGGGCATTTCTAATTGGATGACCTATTATGTGAATACAGATATCACGCCTTTCACGCGACAGTATTTAACCGCCACGCCCTGGAGCGATCCGGCGATCTATGCGAAGACTTCGCCGATGACCAATATCAACAAGGCTTCAACGCCAACACTGATCCAGCATGGTGAGTTTGATAAGCGCGTGCCGATTCCGAATGCCTATGAATTGTATCGGGGATTGCAGGACCGCGGGATCCCATCGAAATTAATTGTCTACAAAGGATTTGGTCACGGTATCACCAAGCCGAAGGAGCGACTGGCGGCGGTGGAGCATAACTGGAGTTGGTTTCTCACTTACGTTTTTCGGCAGTGATTCTGGTAGAGGGAGAAGATGAAGGGAGAGGTGCGAAGGTCCCTCTATTTTTTTACATACTGATTGGCGCGGATGTTTTGCGCGGCGAGGGTGACGGTTTCTTCAATACGTTTTTGTCGGGTCTCAGGCCTTTTGGCATTGAGGATCCATTCTAGGATGCCGCGGCGTGTTGAGGCCGGGAAGGCCAGGAAATTTTTCTCTGCTGGTTTGTTTTTATTAAACAGCTTCTGCATATCTGGCGGGATGGTGAGTTGATCTACCACTTCCAATGCGGTCCAAGTGCCCGTTTGTTTGGCAAGATCTACCATCCTCTGCCCTTTCTTTATTGGCTTTACTCCAATTGCTCTTGTTTTTGCGTTTGGCGAAATAGAGATAAGAGCTTTCTTCATTTCTACTATTGCTTACACTGTCTACCCATCCAAAGCAGAGGGCTTCTTCAACGGCTTCGTCGTAATACACGGAGGCCGTTGCTGATTTTTTATGAAAGATGATCAGCCAAACAGATGTTTCTTTATCGTGATTTTTTGCCAGCCAGTTGCGCCATACTTTACGCGTAGGTGCAGATACGGCATTGGTTCCTCTGTGTATTTCCTGAATCATGAAACAGCAGATGGAAGCGTGATGGCAAACTTCGTGTATTCGTTGGGTTTAGTATCACAGGTCAGTTGCCCGCCGTGTCCTTTGGTGATGATATCATAACTCAGACTGAGTCCGAGGCCCGTGCCTTCACCGGTGGGCTTGGTGGTGAAGAAGGGCTGGAAGATCTTCGCGAGCTTGTCGTCCGCAATCCCGGATCCATTATCAGCAATCTCAATCATGACAGCATTTCTTTCTCTTTTGGTGGTGACGGATACTTTTGGTTTATAGTCCGCTTTACCTGTTTTTTCCATCACGGCATAGAAGGCATTGTTCAAGAGGTTGAGGATGACCCTGCCAATATCCTGTCTGACCATCGGCGCGGAACCCGCCAGTGGATCAAGGTTGATATCGAGATCCACATTGAAGTCCTTGACTTTTGCACGGTAGCCATGGAAGGCAAGGCGGATGTATTCATCCACGAGTTTGTTGACATCCGTAGATTCCTTGAGGCCTGCGCTGCCGCGGGAATGCTGCAGCATGCTTTTGACAATCCCATCTGCACGTTTACCATGCAGATTGATCTTAGATTCGTTTTCTTTCAGGTTGTCTGCAATGGCACTGGCCTCACGAAGATCTCCTTTCTGCAGTTCTTCTTTGAGTTCATCAATGAGTTCCTGGTTCACATCGGAAAAATTATTGACGAAGTTCAGCGGGTTCTGGATCTCATGCGCAATACCTGCGGTAAGTTCACCGAGCGAGGCCATTTTTTCTGCGTGCACCAGCTGCGCCTGCGTTGATTTCAATTCACCGATGGTATGCTCCAGTTGGGTTTTCTGTTCACTCAGTTCCCGGTTGATGCGCTGACGAATGCGGTTGGCGCGCAACATATAGAAGGCGAAAAAGACGACTGAACAAAGCCCGGCAATCAATGAATAAAGGATGATGCGCTGGCGGGATTGTTTGGCGGCCGCTTCAATGTCTTCTTTTCGTTGCGACTCCTCCACCGCCATCATCTGCAGCTGCTGTGTCACGCGCGTGCTGTTCATGATGTCATTACCCTTGAGGAAGATTTTAAGGTATTTCACTGCGCTGTCTGCGTCCGTTTTTTCGTAGTAATCACTCAACATCTTCGCTGGCCCCGATGCCAGGTATTCTACCGGCGTTCCAGCTACCTTGTTGATGGCTTCCTTTGCCGCATAGAGTGATGAGTCTGTCAGGTCAAAACGCTTGTAGTGCTTCGCCAGATTGAAATAGAAGAACTGAAAGTAGCGGGTTTGTGCACCTTTGTACAGATCGATGATTTTTTGCGCGCTGCTATACCAAATATCCGCATTGGCTTTGTCTTTCATGAGACTGTACGCACCGCCAAGGTTGCTCAATACATACACATACAGGCTTCTTTCCATGATCGCCTTTCGTTCCGGAGTTTCTTTGGCCATGATGCTTCGCAACATTTCTTCCGACTTTTCCGAATAGAACTTTGCTGAATCTGCAATTCCCGCATTCAGGTAAACAAATCCAAGATTCATATAAGGATAGAACCTAAACACCTCCACATCTCCTCCTGTTGAATAGTTGATGGATTCTTTGTAGATCTCAACACTTTTGTCCACGTCTTCACGGTCTTTGAAGATGTGTGCCGACTGGTTCAGGGTGTATCCGATCATGGAATTGTCTTTGAGCGACTTCGCCAGGTCTATGGCCCTGTAGTGATATTCCAGCGCCTGGGTGAAGTTGCCCGCCAACCGGTATGCCTGACCGTACATACTCATAGCGAAAGTCTTCAGATAGGTGTTCTTCTTTTGATCTGCAAGCAGGTTGATCTGTTTCGCCTCCTCCAAGAGGGGAAGCGGCGCTTTGTCGTCAGACAGCAGGATCAAATTGATCGTCAGGTTTCTGATTTT
>JBEISY010000011.1:0-14774 GCA_040375175.1 Chitinophagaceae bacterium | reverse complement strand
TCCTGCACTTGTGTATTGTTGTTCTTGGGTATTTCAATACCCGGCGCAACTACTTTTTCTTCTGTCTGATCCACTTCCACTGATGTTGTATTGGTGTTACGATCAACAGAAGCGTATGTTACAGGAGATTCATTTTTATTGTCAGGAACTTTTCCTTGCTGTGTTTGTAAAACAGTTGCTGTTGAATTATATGGATCAGTTTGTTTCAAGGCCTGTTGACCCACTGCAGTGCGTTCCAATGATTCTTGCTTCTGATTATTGTGCTCATCCGTTTGCGTTGATGTTGTTTCCTGTGCAGGGGCTCCCCCTTGTTCTACGTTAGCAACAACTGGCCCGATGGTGGTCTCGGCAGCAGGCTGACGGTTCAGCCATAACAGTCCGGCCAGCAGGATCACTGCCGCAGCAACGGCAACCCTGATCCAGCGCATTTGGAAGACCACCGCAGGCTTGTCTTCATGCCGATACAGCGAAGCTTTATCCGGGAAAACAATGGTTTCTTCCGGCAACTTAGTCTGTTTCAGCAATGCCAGGTTCTGCATCGCTTCAGGATTTGACATGGTGAAGGCTTCTACCTCAGCCACACGCGAAGCACTCAACTCTCCATCGATCCATTGAATTTGTAACTCTTCAATATTATCGGCATGGATCTCATCTGCACTCCTGAACAGTTCTTCTTTGCCCTTGAAACTAACGGTATCAGGCGTCAGCCGGGTCTCGAGGTACATATCCAGTTCAGGTTTTAGTTCAGGATGCGCCAATAGAAATGCTTCCACATCCTTTCTCTCCTGCGCAGTCAACTCCTGGTCAACATACAGAAGGAAGTACTCATCGTAGTTGTCTATATGTATGGGTTGACGTTTCATGATCTTTTCTTTAAATGACGTTTTCGGGTTTTACAAGGTAATTCTTCAGTTGTACCCTGGCCCTGTGCAGGTACACTTTTACCTGGCTTTCACTGAGGCCCATGATCTTTCCGATCTCTTCATATGAATATCCTTCATAGTCTTTCAGCATCACCAGGGACCGTTGAGTTTCGTTCAAACGCGCCAGGGCCTCATTCAGTATTTTCTTCAGGTTGTCCTGCGGTTTGTTCGTAACCCTTATTGTTTCTATAAACTCCCCCTTAAGACTCACCCTGCTAGCTTTCCTCAAATGATCGATCATGGTGTTATGGGCGATGGTGAACAGGTAAGACTTTGCCGTCAACACGTCAACCCCTTCCCTGTTGCGCCAGAGTTTCTCAAAAGCGGACTGCACCACGTCCCGGGCGTCATCCTCATGACGTAAGTTCTTGAGAATGAACCGGTATACATTGTCTGCATAGCTTTTTACGCATTCATTGTACTCTCTTTCGGTCATGTGTTTGTTCTGGTGTGAAATTACCTATCTGCGTGGTAATACGGACGAAGAAAAGAATAGTTACAAAAAAGCCTCCCAAAAAAGAGAGGCAAAAAAATAGCGATTAGCTACTAGCGATTAGCTACTATAGTTTGACGATGTTTTCCCAAAGCTGGAGGGATGCCCGCTTGAGGGCGGTTCCCTGAGCAGGCTCCCTGCAGATCTCCTTTTCAGGGGTAGCCTCCTGGCTTTTGGAGCCTTTAATGCCTATCCATGCGCTGAATACCAAAGCTGTGCAACATACGATCATCCATATGGTCATTTTCCCGGCTCTCATCTCAGTTTGTTTGATATATAAGACGAAGATATTTTGGAAAAGTTACAGGAAAGGTTAAATATTCTTAAAAAAGACAATATCTGAATGCAAGGTCGCAGGTCATCCCTGCGAACTTGCGACCTGCAGCCTGCGAACTGTTTTAGTATATTTGTTGTTCCTAAACACTGATTATGAATGAGAAAATGGTAGAGCGCCTGAGATATGAACTGGAGGAGATCAGGCAGAATGGATTGTTTAAGACCGAAAGGATCATAGAAAGCCCACAGGGCGCCGTGATAAGGGTAGACAACAAGCAGGTGATCAACCTTTGCGCCAACAACTACCTCGGACTGAGTTCCCATCCCAAAGTGGTTGCAGCAGCCAAGAAATACATTGACCACAGAGGTTATGGCCTGTCCAGCGTACGCTTCATTTGCGGTACGCAAGACATCCATAAGGAGCTTGAACAGAAGATTTCCACCTTCCTCGGCACCGAGGATACCATCCTGTATGCGGCGGCATTTGACGCCAATGGCGGGGTATTTGAGCCCCTGTTCAATGACCAGGATGCGATCATATCTGACGAGCTGAACCACGCATCCATCATTGACGGGGTAAGGCTTTGCAAGG
The DNA here is from genome assembly GCA_040375175.1 of Chitinophagaceae bacterium. GTDB lineage: Bacteria > Bacteroidota > Bacteroidia > Chitinophagales > Chitinophagaceae > Pollutibacter. The sequence goes on along the minus strand of JBEISY010000011.1, from coordinate 12,490 downwards.
CACAGCGGTTCCGTTACCTTCATAATAATATGGAAGATCTGGAAGCCAAACTCAAAGAAGCGGCCGGTGCAAGAACGAGGGTTATTGTGACCGATGGCTCTTTCAGTATGGATGGGACCATTGCGCAGCTCGACAAGATCTGTGGCCTGGCGGACCAGTATGATGCTGCGGTGATGATCGATGAATGCCATTCTTCGGGATTTCTTGGAAAAACAGGAAGGGGAACCCATGAGTACCGTGGTGTGATGGGCCGCATCGATATTATCACCGGTACCCTGGGAAAAGCCCTGGGCGGCGCATCCGGCGGATTCACCAGCGGCAGGAAGGAAGTGATTGAAATGCTGCGTCAGCGTTCAAGGCCTTACCTGTTCTCTAATACGCTTGCCCCCAGCATCGTTGGCGCCTCCATCGCCGTGCTGGATATGCTCAGCGAAACCACAGAACTGAGGGATAAACTGGAATGGAATACCCACTATTTCAGGGAGCAGATGAAGGCCGCCGGATTTGACATCAAGCCCGGCGATCATCCTATCGTTCCCATTATGTTATACGATGCTGTGCTGGCCCAGAAGATGGCCGCCAGGTTGCTGGAAGAAGGTATCTACGTCATCGGATTTTTCTATCCGGTGGTTGCCAAGGGAAAGGCTCGGATACGGGTGCAGCTCAGTGCTGCGCATGATAAGACGCACCTCGACAAGGCTATTGCAGCCTTTGTGAAAGTGGGTACCGAACTGGGTGTTTTGAAAATGGAAAAAGCATGAAAATAGCGATCGGATTGTTGTTGGTGGTGGGCATTGCCTCTTGTTCCCGAACCAACCTGACAGAAAAAGAAAGCCTGAAGAAATATTTCGATGAATACAAGGTAGAGGGCTCCTTTGCGATATTTGACAACAGCAGGGGAGAACACACCATCTACAACCCGCAAAGGGATACCATGCGGTTCCTGCCTGCGTCAACCTTCAAGATCGTCAATGCCCTTGCGGCACTCCAGACAGGAAGGGTGACCTCCGATAGCACCATCATTCCCTGGGATAGCGTGGTGAGGAGTAATCCCGAATGGAACAAACCCTTGCCGTTGTATGAAGCGTTCCGCGTGTCATCGGTCCCGCATTTCCAGTGGATCGCGAGGCAGATCGGAAGGGATACCATGCAGAGATACCTTGACAGTATTCACTATGGCAACAGGAAAATCGGCCCTCACATCGATTCATTCTGGTTTGATAATTCATTGAAGATCTCTCCTGATGAGCAGGTAGGCCTTGTGAAGATGGTATATTTCAGACAGTTCAAGTTCATCCGCCAGACGGTGCAGGAGCAGGTCAAGCGGATGATGATCCAGGAAAACAATACCACCTACCAACTTGGTTACAAAACAGGGTGGGGCAAGACTGAAAAAGGTAATGAACTTGGCTGGGTAGTAGGATGGATCGAGGAGAACCGGCATGTGTATTTCTTCGCCTTGAACCTGGAATCACCGGATCATACCATCAACATACCCGAAGTCAGGAAGAAGATCCTGAACAATATTTTGACCGATCTGGGATTTTTTAAAGGAAAAATGTGATGTCCTGATCCTGAATTGGATAAATCGGAATATTTTTTGAACCATAGCTGCCATGTTTCGTTTTGAACATACCCTTCTTTTGTTGGTGCTGGTACTCGTACCCGTTTTTGTATTGCTATACTGGGCAGTGATCCGTTGGAAGAAGAGAACGATAGCGAAGATCGGGGATCCGGCATTGGTACAACAGCTGATCAGCAACTATTCCCCGGCACGTTTTCGTTGGAAATTTATCATGGTGCTGATCGCATTTGTGCTGGGAGCCATCGGATTAGCTAACCTGCAACGTGCAGATCAGGTAGCCCAGGTGAACCGTCAGGGAGTAGATGTAATGATCGCTCTGGACGTGAGTAAGTCGATGCTCGCCGAAGACATCCAACCCAACCGCCTGCAAAGGGCCAAGCTGCTGGTCAACAAGTTGATTGATGAGCTGGACAAAGACAGGATCGGGCTGGTGGTGTTTGCCGGCAGGGCATATCTCCAGATGCCGCTGACCAGTGACCACAGCGCGGCTAAAATGTATGTCAATGCGGCATCCCCCGCATCGGTTCCCACCCAGGGCACTGTGATCGGGGAGGCGCTGCAGATCTGTAATAATGCGTTTGATAAAGGGCAGAAAAAATTCAAGGCCGTGATCCTCATTTCAGATGGTGAAGATCATGATGAGAAAGCGGTTGAGATCGCGAAGACGATGGCAGAGGACGGCGTGCTCTTGCATACCATTGGTATCGGTACAAGTTCCGGTGCACAGATCATTGATCCGGATACCAAAGAAGTGAAGAAGAATGCCGATGGAACGCCGGTGATCACCAGGGTGAATGAGAAAGAGCTGATGGATCTCGCTGTGACCGGCAACGGCTCTTTTCAGTTGCTGGCCGATGCCGATGAGGCGGTATCGCAGGTGCTTAAAGAGATCGATGGCATGGAGAAAAAAACGATCAAGGACAATAGCCTTTTAAACTATCGTAGTTTTTTCCCCTGGTTTTTGGGCGCTGCGATCCTGATATTGATACTGGAACTGCTTTACCCTGAACTAAAACCCATGGCTGCATGAAAACAAAAGCATTGATATGGTCTCTGGCTTTTGCGCCCCTCTTTTTGCACGCTCAGAATCCCAATGAAGAAATCAGCAAGGGTAATGAAGCGTACCGGAAACAGGAATACAGCAAGGCCGGAAGCTTTTACCAGCGCGCCTTGCAGAAAACGCCTGGTAATCCTGTGGCTGCTTTTAATTATGGCAATACGCTCCTTAAAGAGAATAAACAGGAAGAAGCTATTGAACAGTTTGAGGCTTCAGCCAATAGTGGCAATAGCAAGCCAGCAAAGGCTGATGCTTTGTACAATAAAGGAGTGGTATACACCAAGCAAAAAAAGCTGGATGAAAGTATTGGAGCCTACAAATCAGCGCTCCGCCTCAATCCTGCTGATACTATAGCCCGGCAGAACCTGCAACGCGCGCTCAATGAAAAACAAAAAAAGCAAGAGCAGCAAAAGCAAGATAATAGCCAGCAGCCCAAGAAGCAACCCAAAATGAACAAACAGCAGGTACAGCAGATGCTGAATGCTTTACAGGAACAGGAGAAGCAACTCCAGCAACGCATGCAGAAATCAAAAGTGCCGGCACCAGGCCAACCTGAGAAAGACTGGTAACGGCAATGTGGCAATGTGGCAATGCGGTAATGCGGCAATGCCAAATGCCTTCATGCCTCAATGCCTCGCGAAGCGTCAGCCGCATTGCCGAATTGTCTAATTGTCTAATTTCGTACTATGTTATCATACGCCTCTTCCCTTGTTTCTTACGAAAGACTGCAGACCCTCGAAGTGAAGATCGGTGACCTCTTGTTGGGCAATGGTCATCCCATCCGCGTGCAAACCATGACCACTACGGATACCATGGACACTCTGGCAACCGTTGAGCAGTCGATCCGTTGCATTGAAGCCGGCGCAGAACTGGTCCGCATCACGGCGCCATCGAAAAAGGAAGCTGAGAACCTCCAGGTCATCAAGGATGAATTGCGTAAAAGGGGATTTCATACACCGTTGGTCGCGGATATTCATTTTACGCCCAATGCGGCGGAAATTGCTGCACGTATTGTTGAAAAGGTTCGTGTGAACCCAGGAAACTATGTAGACAAGAAGAAATTTGAATTCATTGAATATACCGATGCAGATTATGTAGAGGAGATCGATCGGATACGGGAGCGCTTCACGCCGCTGGTGAAGATCTGTAAGGAGTACGGCACGGCGATGCGCATCGGCACCAACCATGGTTCGCTCAGTGACAGAATCATGAGCCGATATGGAGATACGCCGATGGGTATGGTTGAATCAGCGATGGAGTTTTTACGCATTGCACGCGGCGAAAGCTATCATAACATCGTGCTGAGCATGAAATCAAGCAATCCACTAGTGATGGTACAGGCTTATCGTCTGCTGGTGAAAACCATGAAGGAAGAATTCAACGCCTGTTACCCATTGCATCTTGGGGTTACCGAAGCCGGCGACGGGGAAGATGGCCGGATCAAATCAGCCATCGGCATTGGAACATTGCTGGAAGATGGCATCGGAGACACCATTCGCGTTTCCCTCACGGAAGATCCTGAATTTGAGATACCGGTTTGCAAAGACATTGTGAGCCGATACAATGTAAGAGCCTCATCGTCCCCTATACCTGCCATCGATAAAATGCCCTATGATCCCTATCAATACAGAAGAAGGACTACCCGTCCTGTTTCCAATATTGGCGAAGGACATGTTCCGGTAGTAGTGGCAGATATGAAGGCCAGGCCAGATCTTCGCACGGAAGATTTTTCGTCTATTGGTTACCGCTACGATGCAGTGACCGATAAGTGGAATATTGCAGATGCTGCTGCGGACTATGTATATACGGGAAGTAATATCCTGGAATTTGCCTTGCCGGGAACCCTGAAAGTATTGGTTGACCACAAGGCATGGATAGATGCGCCGGATAAGGATAAGTACTATCCTGTTTTTTCTTTTTCCGACTATTACAACAGCACGGGTCCGCGTTCTGCACAAATGAACTTTGTTGTGATGGATGTTGCAGACATTGCATCATGGACGGCGATGATTGAACTGATGCTGAAAGACGGATCCGTTGTGTGTTGCCTTACAAGCAGTGCAGCACCTTCCATGATGCATATCCGCAGGTTCATGATTGAAATGATGGTACAGGGAGTGCAACGCCCCGTGATCATTTCAGTGGAAACACAGCAGGGTACCATCGATCAGCAACTCATTCATTTTTCAACAGAAGCAGGTGCATTGCTGCTGGATGGATTGGGCGATGGATTGTGGTTGTGGAACAATGCTGAAAAACTTGAGAACATTAAAGTCAGCGGCAGAACTTATCTCGAAGTAAAAGACAATTATCAGTTTCTCAACAATACGGCATTTTCTATTCTGCAGGCAACCAGGACTCGTATTTCGAAGACAGAATACATTTCCTGCCCCAGTTGTGGCAGAACTTTATTTGATCTCCAGGAGACCACGGCGAAGATCCGTAACGTAACCCATCACCTGAAAGGCGTGAAGATCGCGATCATGGGTTGTATTGTGAATGGTCCCGGAGAAATGGCGGATGCTGATTTCGGATACGTGGGTAGTGGTCCGGGTAAGATTACCCTTTACAAAGGGAAAGAGGTAGTCAAACGAAGTGTTGACAGTGAGGTTGCGGTTGAAGAATTGATCCTGCTGCTGAAAGAAAGCGGTGCCTGGATCGAACCATAAATTATCAGTACATGCAAACAGATTTTCTGGTTATCGGTTCTGGCATTGCCGGCTTAACCTACGCATTGAAAATTTCCGAGGCCAAACCGGATTGCCAGGTGATCGTCATGACTAAAACAAGTTCTGATGAAACCAACACCAAGTATGCACAGGGTGGTGTGGCTGCGGTGTGGGACGACGAAACGGATAATTTCGAAAAGCATATTGAGGATACCTTGATCGCGGGGGATGGTCTTTGTGATGAGAACGTGGTGAAGATCGTTGTGAAGGAGGGGCCGCAGCGGGTTCGGGAGCTGATTGAATGGGGTGCGAGATTTGACAAGCAGGAAGACGGCGACTACGCCCTGGGCAAAGAAGGCGGACATAGTGAGAGTAGGATCCTTCATTACAAAGATGTGACTGGCAAGGAGATGGAAAGGGCTTTGTTGGAGGCCGTGATGAAGCGCCCCAATGTAAAGATGATCAACCATTGTTTTGTGGTTGACCTGATCACGCAGCACCATCTCGGTTTTCTGGTCATGAAGTCTACCACAGACATTCACTGTTATGGCGTGTATGCATTGAATCAACAAACAAGCCAGATAGAAACCATCCGTGCGAGGATCACCATTCTTGCAACAGGGGGCAATGGGCAGATATATCGTACCACTACCAATCCTTCTATCGCTACAGGGGATGGTGTGGCGATGGTGTATCGGGCCAAAGGAAGGATTGAAAATATGGAGTTCATACAGTTTCATCCCACGGCTTTATATGAACCCAACACCAAAGGACAGGCATTCCTGATCACCGAAGCGGTGAGGGGAGACGGCGGCATTCTTCGGAACAAGACGGGCGAAGCGTTCATGGAGCGATATGACGAACGGAAGGACCTTGCCCCTAGGGATATTGTGGCCAGGGCCATTGACAGTGAGATGAAGATCAACGGAACGGAACATGTATGGCTCGACTGCAGGCATATGCCCCTTGAGAAATTTCTGCATCATTTTCCCAATATCTACGAGAAATGTAAATCGATTGGGATCGATGTGACCAGGGACATGATCCCCGTTGCACCTGCAGCGCACTACAGTTGTGGTGGCGTGAAAACGGACGAGTGGGGCAGAACGAGCATTCATAATTTATACGCCGTGGGTGAATGCGCGTCAACAGGACTTCACGGCGCCAACAGGCTGGCCAGCAATTCACTCCTCGAGGCCATGGTGTTTGCACATCGCGCGTATCTCAATTCATTGATTTTAGTGGATGACATTCCTGTGAAGGAAGGCATACCAGACTGGAACACGGCGGGTACTACGGCGCCGAAGGAGATGATCCTGATCACGCAAAGCCTGAAAGAGATGCAAATGCTGATGACGGACTACGTGGGTATCGTGCGCACCAATGTTCGTTTGCAACGGGCCAGCAGGCGATTGGATCTCTTGCATGAGGAAATTGAGGACCTTTATCGGCACACCGTACTGAGTCCGCAACTCTGCGAACTCCGCAATATGATCACGGTCTCTTATTTGGTGGTAAAGAGTGCGCAGTTCCGCACGGAAAGCAGGGGGCTTCATTTTAATACGGACCATCCGGATAAGAATGAATTGATACAGGATATCGTACTTTAGCGCCTGATGTATTACCTCGTTTATATTCCGCTATACCTGATTTCATTGCTGCCCTGGTTTGTGATGTATCGGCTGTCCGAATTTTTGCGATTCCTGGTCTGGAATGTTTTCAAGTATCGGAAAGACGTTGTCATGAACAATCTTTCCATCGCTTTCCCGGAAAAGACGATTGAGGAACGAACAAAGATTGCAAAGGATTTTTACCTCTTGTTCTGTGATACGTTGGTAGAAAGCATAAAGCTGTTGTCTCTCGGGAAGGAAGGCGTTAAGAAGAAGTTTGTGGGCGATTTTTCTCCCATTAACGAGATAATGGCGAAGGGACAAAGTATACAGGTGATGGCGATGCATAATTTCAACTGGGAGATCATCAACCACAATCTCGCCTTACAGTTTAACTATCCTTTTCTCGGTGTGTACGGACCGTTGAGCAGACCGATCTTTGAGCGGATGTTCAGGAAAATAAGGGCCAGATATGGTACCATACTGATCCCGGCAACGGAATTTAAAAAAGAGTTTGTACACTGGAAGGATAAGCTTTACATGCTTGCACTTGTGGCTGACCAAAACCCACCCAGGAAGGAAATAGGCTACTGGTTTCCATTTTTCAGCAAGGAAGTGCCCTTTATCAAAGGGCCGGAAATCGGTGCCAAGTTGCAGAATACTGCCATAATATTCGGGTATTTTTTCCCGGTCAGCCGCGGGAAGTATTCATTCAAATACCAGTTCATCACGGATGATCCCTGTTCTTATCCGGATGGAGAAATTACGCGATTATTTAAGGAGTACTGTGAGGCCTGTATTCGTGAAAACCCCGCCAACTACCTGTGGACACATCGGAGGTGGAAATACGCGAAACAATTAGATAATTAGACAGTGTGGCAATGTGGCAATGAAGGAAGGCGCACCATGCGTAGCGGTGCGCCGGCCGTCACTCTGGGTGTTACTGCGCAGGCCGGCAACGCACGGCCGCGCTTCCATCATTGCCGCATTGCCGCATTGACTAATTGGCTAATTGCCTGATATCCTCCTGCAATGTTTCTAATATTATGAATGCCTTCTTTTTTCAATAAAGAGCAGGCGATCACGCTACGGTAGCCGCCGGCGCAATACACATAAACGTTATCCGTATCCTCAATCATCGCCATCGTTCCGGGATCTTTCATGAGGTCAAGGGGAAGGTTTTCTGCTTCCTCAAGATGACCGCCGTCGTACTCCGCCGCTTTCCGTACGTCCAATACCAGCAGGTGCTCATCAAAAGGCAGATCCATCATTAGCTCATCGGGCTCTATGGTAATCAGCAGATCTTTTGCATATCCTGCGTTTACCCATGCATCATATCCACCCTGCAGGCAGCCGATCATTCGGGAAAAACCTACCCTGGCCAGCCTGATCACGGCTTCATTTTCTTTAGCCGGTTCAGCGATGAGAAGGATGTCTGTATCGTAAGGCAGGAGGGAGCCGGACCATTCAGCAAACCTGCCTTCCAGGCCGATGAATATGGAGCCAGGCACAAAACCTTCTTCAAATTGGTTGGCGGGCCTGGTATCCAGGATGATGAGCTTGCGTTCGGATTTAATCCACCCGTGCAATTGATCGGCGGTGACAGGCGTAAGGCCTTTATCGCGAATGGCCTCTAATTGTTCATATCCCTCTTTATTGATCCTGGCATTGAGCATGAAATAGTCCGGAGGCGCCATAAGCCCTTCCGTGACTGCTTTGACGAAAGCTTCTTTGTTTTCTGCTTTTAGCGCGTAATTGCCGGCTTTCTCTTCACCGATGGTGCTTTCTGTTTTGGGGCCGATGTTTTTTCCGCAGGCACTTCCGGGGCCGTGGGCGGGGTACACAATGACATCGTCAGGAAGTGTTTTGATCTTTTCTTCCAACGACTGATAGAGTAATGCGGCGAGTTCTGCCGAGCTGAGGTTGCCTGAACTCAGGTCTGGCCGGCCCACATCGCCCACAAATAAGGTATCACCCGTAAAGACGGCATGGGGCTCGCCATTTTCTTTCAGCAGCAGGTAACAGCAGGATTCCAGGGTATGGCCCGGTGTATGTAGAACTTTCAGGGTGCAGGCGCCGATGGGGAACACTTGTCCGTCTCTGGCAACCGTTACCGGATAGCTGGTTTCTGTTTCTGGTCCAAAAACAATGGGCGCACCGGTGGCCTTTGAAAGCTCCAGGTGACCGCTCACAAAATCCGCATGGAAATGGGTCTCAAAGGTATATTTCAGGGTAGCGCCCCGGCTGGAAAGGAGCGTCAGGTACTCATCGATGTCCCGGATGGGGTCTATAATGGCGGCCTCTCCGTTGCTTTCAATATAATAGGCCGCTTCGCTCAGGCATCCTGTGTAAAGCTGTTGTATATACATGCTGCAAAGATACAAAAGGGTTGAAATGAAGAAGCCGCCCGACTGGGCGGCCTCTTCCACTTGATGTACAGAGACTTAGCCAAGCAATTCACTGATCAGATGGTTGATCTGATCCAGACGGTCGTAGTTGACATGATAATAAATGAATTTTCCGTCGCGCTCCGTTTTTACAATGCCGGCCCTTCTGAGGATGGCAAGGTGTTGAGAGGCAACTGATTGTTCAAGTCTTAATGCAACATAGATTTCTGTAACGGTCATACGCTGCTTTTCGTCCAGCATTTTGACCATTTGCTGGCGCAACTTATGGTTAAGCGCCCGCAGCACCAGTGATGCTTTCTTGACATTCAGGTAATCGATGTTAATAGAATTTACCTTGGACATAGGATGAAAGATGATTATATAACTTGGTTATGATTAAAGATAACAATATGAAATTACAAAGGATCCGCCCATTATACGGTAAACTGGTTGAACACGATCATCAATTAAACGGATACGGCTATTATTTCATATGTTGGCCGTTGTAAAGAATGCCTTCAGATAATAGGGCTCAGCATAGACGAGATCTGCGAACAATCCTTGTTCAAACATCGCTTTTGCCATTTTTGCCTGCTCTTCCGCCCCGGAACAGGCCGGTGTGCATTCACAAACGTATTGATCTCTAATGTGTTGTGAAACTTTGAAAGCACCATTTCCAGTAAACATAGTCTTCTTTTCAGGTAGGATATCTTTAAAACTATCATCATCCAATACCATGGCGCAGGGTAACAGCAAAGGTTGCAAGGAATTGTTAAAAGCCGCTGTAAAAACTTCCATCCGCCTCGCATCAATCATCGGAATAATACAATCAAATCCCTTATTCAAGTGAGGAATGGCAAGCCATTCAAGTGTTGAAATGCATATCAATGGAATCTGACATGCATAACAAATGCCTTTGGCGGCGGACAGCCCAACCCTTAAACCCGTATAAGAACCCGGTCCATGTATCACTGAAATAGATGATAAATCCCTTACTTTCTTGTGCAGGGAAAACAATACATCCCTGATGGCAGGTTGCAGAAAAGACGCATGTTCTTTTTGTTGCAGGTTCTCCATATAGCCAAGGATCTGGCCATCCTGGGAAACCGCTATATAGGCTTTGTCCAACGCGGTATTGATATGCAATTGAAGTCCACTCATCAGGAGGAAAGGGTTTGTGAGGGTTGATAAAGACCTGCCTCTTTGGCCAGCGCCTTTTGGAGTTGTTTCAGCCTTTGCCACCCGATCATCGTTCCCCACTCAAAGGGACCAAGCGGATAATTGGTGCCCAGTTTCATGGCCACATCGATGGATGCTTTTTGGCTGACCCCCTCTTCCCAGGCAAATCCTGCTTCATTAATGATCATTGCAATCACCCTTGGTGAAACCATACCCACCAGGTCATCAACCCAGGCAATGGTTTTTCCCAGACATGACAGCACGGATTCGGCAGCCGGGCGGATGGATGGATCTCCTACTGCTTCAACAGCAGGGCGGCTTAGCATACCCGGCCATGCATTGATCCTAACCACATGTGCAGGTGCCTTGTGTTCCGCCCTTGTGCCAACAACGGCAGCAAGAAAAACAGGGCCGTGGTATTGTTGATAACGCACCAGGTCCCATGCTTCATCCCGAAGATCAAACAGTACGTCATCAGACAACACATCCGTTGCATGGTCTGCATCCAGCAAGGTTACCGCCTGGCCCACAAATAGTGATTTCCAAGCCTCATCGTTACTCAATACACAAATTCTCATGGTTCGTAATGGTACAAAATTAGGTTGGCAAACTGCAATAATCAGCGCAATTTTATAGCCATCAAAATTTCTTATGAGCAAGGCAATCATTCAAACGAGCGGAGCACCCGCACCCATTGGCCCATACAGCCAGGCGGTTAAAACAGGGAACCTTCTTTTCATTTCCGGACAAGTAGCCATCAATCCAGCAAGCAACGAAATTGACGCCAAAACGCCAGCAGAAGAAACCGAACAGGTCATGAAAAACCTTGACGCCATTCTCCGGGAGGCGGGCAGCAGTTTTGATCATGTGGTGAAGACCACGATATTCTTGACCGATATGGCGCTGTTTGGTACCGTCAATGAGATCTATGGGAAGCATTTCTCCGGAACATTTCCTGCAAGAGAAACAGTTGCGGTGAAGGGACTGCCGAAAGGTGTGAACGTGGAGATATCCATGATTGCCTATATTAGCTAATAGCTAGTAGCTAATAGCTATTTTGATTGTTATTAGTTAATCGGTTATTTATGCGAACCTTAATCTCTCTTTCTCTCAGTGTCTTCATCTCTTTCTCAGCACTCGCACAGGATGAATGGGTGATCAGGGCCGGGAAGCCGGATCCTTCCAAATACTATGGCATTACCGTTGCCAATGGAATGATCGGTATTGTTTCGGCACCGGAACCTTTTAAAGTAAAAGATGTAGTGCTGGCGGGTGCATATGATACGTATGGGCGAGGCAGGGTGAGTAATTTTTTGCGAAGCTTCAACCTGCTGAACATGACCCTCGACATAGATGGGAAGCGTGTGGATGGCAACAGCGTGCAGCAGTTTACGCAGGAGCTGAATATGCGCAGCGGTGCTTTCCGTGGGAGTTTTGACATGGGCGACAAGGCCAGTGTTGAGTATACCTACTACGCCCTTCGGCACCTTCCCTTTACCGTGTTGATGGATGTAACCGTCAAAGCGAAGAAGGATATTACAATGGGTGGTGCTTCTGTGATGGAGGCGCCTGATGCGCTGCGTGATGTAGAAAATTATTATAATGAGATCGACAGGCCGCATGTGGTGATCAGTCTGTTGACTTCAACAGCCAAGAGCCCAACGGGTAAACTGACGATGTGCGCATCCAATACATTTTTGTTTCCGGAAAAGCATGGCGAGGAGCCCCGGGTGATCCATGAGATGTGGGATAACAATATGCACCTGATGAAATTCTCACGAAAGCTGAAAGCCGGGGAGACTTACAGGTTTTCCATCGCGGGATCTTCCATCACCTCTGCACATCATGATGATCCGCTCAATGAAGCCGAGCGGATGACCATCTTCGCGAAGCTGGAAGGAAGGTAAAGGCTGTTGCAGTTTCATGAAAAGGCCTGGGCGGAGGTATGGAAAAGTGATATAGAGATCTAAGGGGATCCCGAGATTCAGAAAGACTTTCGCAGC
>JBEISY010000461.1:0-1914 GCA_040375175.1 Chitinophagaceae bacterium | reverse complement strand
TCTATCGCAACATCTGATTTTGCAAGATTCTCTTTGGTGAAGTCTGATATATTGTTCAAGTCGATCTTAAGGTTGACGGCATGACCGCGATCAAGCGCTATTTGCTCGATGACCTTACCCATCTTTCCATAACCAATCAATGCAATATTCATTCCGCTGAATTTAATATGAAGGTAAGACAGTTCGTGATTTAGATTCCCGCCAGTTGAAGACGATGCTCACCCCGTTTGATCTTCCGCCCGGTGCCACCCATGGTTTTACTTTCATACTAAGGTCGTCAGACACGTTGAAACCCTTGAGGTGTGCATCCACAGCTGCATCAGCTACTTGCAGCCCCCAGAGCACAAGGAAAGCAAGTACGGAGAAATCCATATTCTGCCGGAACTCATCGCGATAAATTTTCAAGGAGCCTGACGACAAGGGTTGAAGTCTTGGATCGATGGTATCTTCCGGCAAGGGCACCGTTGCTGTATCATTGTAGAGTTTGATCTTATAGGCTTCTCTGGTTTTGTCATACCAGGTTTTATTGTAAGTAAACGTATACACTGGTATCGCGAGGGCGCCGTAAACGATGGGGATTTTCCAATATCGTTTGTTGTAAGCCTGGCCCCATCCCGGAATGATGGCCGAGCGGATCGCAGCCTTGGCCTGCGGTTTTCGCTCTTTCTTTTTAGCGGTGTCTGAAGCAGATTATTTCAGGGAATCCTTTATGGGAATGGTATCTGCAGGCGAAAGGAATGGGTGCGCGAAGGCCTGCTGGCCAAGGCTCAACCCAATCACAAGTATGCACAGCCTGAAGACATTCCGCATATTAATGTACCGTGATATTCATCTTCTCCAGTATTGCATTAAGCTCTTCCAGAGAATAATATTCCAGGCTGATGACTCCATGGCCTTTCTTGCTATGTTGCAATTTCACCCTGGTATTGAAATGAGAAGCTAAGTTATCCTCAATCTTTTTATAGGCCGCCGGGATATCCTGTTTTACCGCTTTTTTAACAGGGTCACCTGTCTTATACATCGTGCGCACGAGGTTTTCTGTTTGCCTTACAGACAAGCCATCGTCCATGATCTTGTGAAAAACATAGAGCTGTTTATCTACGGAATCCACATTGATCACTGCCCTTGCATGACCCATGGAGAGTGAGCCATTACGCACCGCTACAACAATAGCTGGCGGAAGTTTCAGTAAGCGGATATAGTTGGTCACGGTTGATCTTTCTTTGCCCATGCGCTCGGCCACTTGCTCTTGTGTGAGTGAACACTCATCCATCAGGCGCTTATAACTCAACCCGATCTCAATGGCATTCAGGTCCTGCCTTTGCAGGTTTTCCAGTAGTGCAAGTTCAAGCAGTTCCTGGTCGTTCACGTTCCGAACATACACCGGCACTTCTTTCAGTCCGGCCAGTTTGGACGCGCGGTACCTTCTTTCACCTGCAACCAAACGGTAACGGTTACCCGCAATTCTGGAAACCGTAAGTGGCTGGATGATGCCATGTATTTTGATGGACGCAGCTAGTTCTTTCAATGCGGTTTCGTCGAAGTCCTGCCTTGGCTGGTTAGGGTTTACCTCGATCTGTTCAATGGGGACGATGTTGGACGCCGTGGTTTTTTCCACTACATCCTGTTTGAGGTTCCCCGATGTTGTTTTAAGGTCCTGATCAATGCTTTGGAGCAGGGAACGGATTCCTTTGCCCAAGGCATCTTTCTTATTGCTCTGATTGCTCATCGTTGATGGTTAATACACGGTCTTCCTGCCTGATCCTCGTTTTGTTGTTCTTCTGGAGGATCTCTTTGGCGAGGTTTAAATAATTTATGGCACCCTTGCTTTCTGCATCGTACAGGATAGCGGGCTTGCCGAAGCTTGGGGCTTCTCTGTGCCGGGTGTTCCGATGGATGACCGTATCAAACACC
>JBEISY010000056.1:0-8579 GCA_040375175.1 Chitinophagaceae bacterium | reverse complement strand
TTCTTTGAAATCATCGAGTGCCGCAATGGATAGTGCGCCTGCGGGTTCAACCACAATAGCATCCTGGTTGTACAGTTGAAGAATGGTGGAGCATATCTTTCCTTCCGGCACCAGTTGCATATCATCCAGCACTTCTCTGCAGATGGAGAAAGTGAGATCGCCCACGCGTTTCACCGCTGCGCCATCTACAAAACGATCAATGTGATCCAGGGTCACGGGGTGGCCATGTCGGAAAGCTTCTTTCATGGATGGTGCGCCTTCCGGCTCCAGCCCAATGACGCGAGTGTGGGGTGAAAAGGTCTTGAAGGCAAGGCCAACGCCGGCAGACAACCCACCGCCGCCCACGGGGAGAAAGATCATGTCTACGTGCTGAAGTTCCTGGAGGATCTCAAGACCAACGGTTGCCTGCCCTTCAATGATCCGGATATCATCAAAAGGAGGAATGAAGGTCATCCTATTTTCCTGGGTATAGGCTTTTGCGGCAACGGCACATTCATCATAGTTGTCTCCAGCCAGCCGGATCTCGATGGCATCTTCACCAAACATCCTGGTCTGGTTTATCTTTTGCTTGGGTGTGATGACGGGCATGAATATAACCCCTTTAACGCCCAGTTTTTTACAGCTGTATGCAAAACCCTGTGCATGATTGCCCGCACTTGCACAAACCACCCCTTTGGCAAGTTTGTCTTGTGCAAGGCGGCTCATCATATTGTATGCACCACGCAGCTTGTATGACCTTACTACCTGAAGGTCCTCTCTTTTCAGGTATACGTTACAGTTGTACTTCCTGGAAAGGTTGAGGTTAAACGTAAGCGGCGTTTTATAGGCAACCTTCTTTACGGTGTCCAGGGCCCCGTTAAAATCAAAGCCCAGCTCCATAGCCAGCTGCGTGGTGTTGTGTATCATTATGCGTTTGCTTTTTCTGCTCCGGGCACTTTGATTCCTGATGCCGATGCCTGGTTCTCAGGCCTCAGGCTGCGAACCGTTTTACCGGCCTGCCAAAGCTCACTGTCCCTGAGCTCTGCAAGTTCTTTCTCAAGACCTTCGCGATAGTCGGCCTTGCTGTTACTGTCTATACTGCGCTGGCTTTCCTTGCCTGCGGCAACACTGTCATACAGTTCATTGAACACGGGCATGGTGGCATCCCTGAATTTTTTCCACCAGTCCAATGCTCCTCTTTGCGCTGTGGTAGAACAATTAGCATACATCCAGTCCATGCCGTTTTCTGCTACCAGTGGCATAAGGGATTGGGTCAGTTCTTCTACTGTTTCGTTGAAGGCTTCTGAAGGAGAATGTCCTCTTTCGCGCAGCACTTGGTATTGCGCTGCAAAGATGCCCTGGATACAACCCATCAAGGTACCACGCTCGCCGGTGAGGTCACTGTATACTTCTTTTTTAAAGTTTGTTTCAAACAAGTAACCTGAACCGATGGCAATGCCGAGGGCTACCACGCGATCAAATGCTTTTCCTGTGGCATCCTGGAAGATGGCATAAGAACTGTTTAGTCCACGTCCCTGCAGGAACATCCTGCGTAATGATGTCCCTGAGCCCTTGGGAGCCACTAAGAATACATCAACATCGGCAGGTGGAACGATACCGGTCTGTTGATTGTAGGTGATACCGAATCCATGTGAAAAATACAATGCCTTACCGGGTGTCAGGTGCTTTTTCACCGTGGGCCACATGGCAATTTGCGCAGCATCGCTCAACAGGTAACAGATGATGGTTCCTTTTTCAAGCGCTTCTTCAATTTCAAACAAGGTTTCGCCTGGTACAAATCCATCGCGCACCGCTTTATCCCAGCTCTTGGAGTTCTTGCGCTGACCCACAATCACATTGATACCGTTTTCTTTCTGGTTCAATGCCTGACCAGGACCCTGTACACCATATCCGATCACTGCAACCACTTCATCCTTCAATACCTGTTGCGCTTTTGAAAGGGGAAATTCTTCCCTTGTCACCACATTTTCTTCCACACCACCGAAATTGAGCTTTGCCATATTTGTTTTTTTAAAATGATGATTGTTTGTCTGTTGACTACATACTGAAGACTTCCTGTTGTTTGGCGAGGTATTCGTTCTCTACCACGTCCTCGCCTGGTTCCCTGTATTCAAATTCCTTAAGCTTCTCGTGAAATCCTGCACTGTTCTTGATGATGGCTACCCTTGCACTTCGCACAAATTCAATCAGTCCGAAGGGCTCAAGCACCGTAATGAGTTTGTCCGTTTCTTCTCGGTGCCCCGAAGTTTCAAAAATGGTATAATCCCTGCGGATCACCACCGCACGCGCGCCGTGCTCCCGTAACAGCCTTTCAACTTTTGCTTTCTCTGCAATCACTTCCGTAGGTACTTTGTACAGGGCCAGTTCCTGCCAAACGATCTCGTCGTTAGTGTTGTAATATGCTTTGAGCACATCCACCTGTTTTTCGATCTGCCTCACCAGTTTCTTCACCACGTCCTCTACCTCATGGATCAGGATGGTGAACCGATGAATACCTTCAACTTCTGAAGGAGAGGTGTTAAGGCTTTCGATATTGATCTTTCTCCTGGAAAACATGATCGCGATGCGATTCAGCAAACCGATCTGGTTTTCTGTGTAAACGGTGATGGTATATTCCTGTTTCATTTTATGCTAATTGCTATTTGTCAATTGCTATTTCAGCCTGATCTCACTCACGCCACATCCCTGCGGAACCATGGGAAATACATTATTTTCTTTGCCCACCATGACTTCCAGCAGAAAAGCGCCGGGATGCTCAATCATTTCCTTTACGGCCCCAGCAAGGTCTTCCCGTTTATCAACCGATTTTCCCGCGATGCCATAGCCTTTGGCTACCTGAACATAGTCCGGGCTCTGGATATCCACAAATGAGTACCTGCGCTCATGGAACAATTGCTGCCACTGCCGCACCATACCAAGGAAACGATTATTCAGGATGAGGATCTTCAGGTTCACATTGGATTGCATGATGGTGCCAAATTCCTGAATGGTCATCTGTATGCCTCCATCGCCAATAATAGACACTACCGTGCGCTCCGGTGCGCCAAATTTTGCACCGATGCCGGCTGGTAATCCAAAGCCCATCGTTCCTAATCCCCCGGAAGTAATATTGCTTTTGCTTTGAGTGAATTGCGCATATCGGCAAGCCACCATCTGGTGCTGCCCCACATCCGTTACAATCACAGCATCACCACCGGTGAGCTCATTGAGTATCCTGATCACTTCGCCCATAGACATAATCTCTGTGCTGGGATTCAGTTCCTCATGGATCACTACGTTTTCTTCTTCGAGTTGGTAATCTTTAAATTTCTGTAACCATTGTGGGTACACTTTACTTTCTATCTTTTCTGTAAGCAAGGGGAGGGTCTCTTTGCAATCTCCCCATACGGCTACCGTAGTCTTTACATTTTTGTCGATCTCCGAAGGGTCGATATCCAGGTGGATCACCTTGGCCTGCTTGGCATATTTATCCAAACGGCCCGTCACCCTGTCGTCAAACCGCATCCCAATGGCAATGAGCACATCGCACTGGTTGGTCATCACATTGGGTCCGTAGTTACCATGCATCCCCAACATGCCCACGTTCAACGGATGATCCGTTGGAAGGGCACTCAATCCCAATATGGTCCACGCTGCTGGTATGCCGCTTTTTTCAATGAATGCCTTGAATTCTTTTTCTGCTCGTCCAAGGATCACCCCCTGACCAAAGATCACAAATGGTCTTTCTGCTGCATTGATCAGCTTCGCCGCTTCGTCGATGTATTCTTTTCTCACCAATGGCTTCGGACGGTAGCTCCTGATGTGGTTGCATTTTTCGTAGCCAGCATAGTCGAACAACTGCAACTGCGCATTCTTTGTGATATCGATCAACACAGGTCCGGGTCTTCCGCTTTTGGCAATATAAAATGCTTTAGCAAGCACAGAAGGTATCTCACTAGCGTCCGTTACCTGGTAGTTCCATTTCGTAACAGGAGTAGTAATGTTGATCACATCGGTTTCCTGAAATGCATCGGTACACAGCAGGTGTGCAAACACTTGTCCGGTGATACACACCATTGGCGTGGAATCGATCATGGCATCTGCCAGTCCGGTCACCAGGTTTGTTGCGCCAGGTCCGCTGGTGGCAAATACAATACCCGTTCTTCCACTCACTCGCGCATATCCTTGCGCGGCGTGAGTAGCACCCTGCTCATGACGAACAAGAATATGTTCCAGCTTTTCACGATAGTCATACAGTGCATCATAGATGGGCATGATGGCACCACCCGGATAGCCGAAGATGGTAGTAACGCCTTCTGCAAGACATGCTTCCAGCACTGCCACTGACCCAGTAACTTTGACAGTGGTCTTTGCGGCCTGGCTTTCCTCCTGCGAACTGCGAACTGCTCCCTGCGAACTAACTTCTACAGCATTCATAAACTAATGTTTTAATTGAACTCATCGGTCACACAGCCTTCTGCAGCACTGCTGACCTGTTTTGCATATTTATAAAGGATACCATTGGTTGCTTTGAGAGGCGGACAGCTCCACGCAGCCTTGCGCGTAGCAATCTCTTCCTTGCTGATCATCACATCAATGGTTCTGTTTTTTGCATCGATCTTGATCACATCATCATCCTGCACAATGGCGATGTTACCACCTTTGTACGCTTCCGGTGTGATATGCCCCACCACAAATCCATGTGTGCCGCCGCTGAACCGGCCATCCGTGATAAGCGCCACAGACTTTCCAAGACCCGCACCAATAATTGCGGAGGTCGGTTTTAACATTTCAGGCATGCCCGGTGCGCCAATGGGTCCAACATTTCGGATCACCACCACATCTCCGGATTTTACCCTTCCACTGCTGATGCCGGCAATCAGTTCCTGCTCACCATCAAATACGCGGGCCGGACCTTCAAAATACTCGCCTTCCTTACCGGTGATCTTTGCAACACTTCCGCCTTCTGCGATATTGCCATAAAGGATCTGTAAGTGCCCCGTTACCTTCAACGGCTGTTCTAACGGAAGGATGATTTTTTGTGCATCGAAATCCAGATCCGGAACCAGCTCCATATTTTCGGCGATGGTTTTTCCGGTAACCGTCAGGCAGTCCCCATGCAACAGGCCCTTCTTCAACAAATATTTCATCACTGCTGGAACACCTCCGATCTTATGCAGGTCTTCCATCAGATATTTACCACTCGGCTTCAGGTCCGCGATCAACGGCGTGATATCACTGAGTTTTTGGAAATCATCCTGGGTCAACGCAACACCCACACTTTTTGCCATAGCGATCAAGTGAAGCACGGCATTGGTGGAACCCCCGAGCACCAACAGGATACGGATCGCATTCTCAAATGCTTTGCGCGTCATGATATCGATGGGCTTGATATCTTTTTCCAACAAAAGACGGATCGCTTTACCCGCGTCTTCGCACTCTTTCTGTTTTTCCGGACTGATCGCCGGATTGGAAGATGAGTATGGCAGGCTCATACCCAATGCCTCAATCGCCGATGCCATCGTGTTGGCCGTATACATTCCGCCACAGGCGCCGGGGCCCGGACAGGAATTCATGACGATACCTTTAAAATCTCCGTCACTCAATTGCCCCGCAATCTTCTGACCCAGTGCTTCAAAAGAAGAAATGATGTTCAGGTCCTGCCCTTTATAATGACCGGGCGCAATGGTACCACCATATACCATGATCGATGGCCTGTTCAATCTGCCCATCGCTATCACCGAGCCCGGCATGTTTTTATCGCATCCCGGTACTGTAATCAATGCATCATAATATTGCGCACCACAAACCGCTTCAATGGAGTCTGCAATGATATCCCGGCTCACCAGGGAATAGCGCATGCCCGGTGTTCCGTTACTCATCCCGTCGCTCACCCCAATGGTGTGGAAGGTTAAGCCTACTAAGTCATTGGCCCAAATGGATTTCTTAATGGATGCAGCCAGGTCATTGAGGTGCATATTGCAGGTGTTGCCATCATAGCCCATGCTGGCAATGCCTACCTGTGCTTTTTTCATATCCTCATCCGTAAGGCCAATGCCATACAACATGGCTTGCGCTGCCGGTTGCGTCACATCCTGTGTAAGTACCTTGCTGTATTTATTCAATTCCATACTATAAACTAAGTGCAGCGGTCTGCTTTTCTATTACCATATTTTTATACTGAACCTGTATTTGTCTGCCCAGACTTTCGTTCCATGCGAGTGGAAATTGATATGCATCGATGGACTGCCATCCGATCACCTCAGCTGCTGTTCCGCAGAAGAATGCTGCGTCTGCTGCAAACAATTCTTCTTGGGTGCATTGCTTTTCCACTACGGGAATGCTGAGTGCTGAGCAAATCTCCAGCACTGTAGCCCGGGTAATGCCTGTGAGGATGTTTCCTGAAGCAGGCGTATACAAAACACCGTCTTTTTCAAAGAAAATGTTTGCGCCGGGCCCTTCCGCAATGTATCCGTTCATGTCACTCAACAAAGCTTCATCAAATCCTTTTGCTTTGGCATCCTGGCTGGCAAGGATGGAGTTTACATAGTGCCCTGCCGCTTTTGCATGGATGTAAAATCCTTTTGGATTGGGCCTTTGGAAGGGCGAACTGTACACCCTCAACAGTTTATCCCCGAGGAAGGGCTGCATCTCCCAGGTCATGATCGCAAGATATGATTCCGTGTTGGGATTGAAGCTCATATTGGCCGGCGCATAAACCAAAGGCCTGATGTAGGCATCCTGTTGATTGTTCTTGGCCAACACCTGATATGTAGCGTCAATCAATTCCTGAACGTTCCAAGTGTAAGGCAGATTCAGTGCTTCTGCAGATCGCTGCAGCCGCTCATAGTGTTCAACGGGTTTGAATATTTTGGTTTCTCCCGATTCGGTTTTATAGGAGCGAATACCCTCAAACACACCATAACCATAATGCATTGTTTGCCCATAGAGATCTGTTTTTGCGTCTGCAGACCTGATCAGCTCTCCATTGAGCCAGAGTACCGTGTCCTGGTTATAATAATTCGCCATGCGTTATACTAAATGATCGTTGATTTTCTCAGTTCGATGTTTGCTTTGTTGATCGCACTGGGAAATTTATTACTGATGTGATCCGAGATCAGTTCACCGATGGTGGAGGTGAAATAGAAATTCACGGGATCAATATCTTTCGTGACAAATCCATGTTCCAATGTCCAGTCAACTGCCAAACGCACATGGTCCGCTTCATTCTGTAATCCGAAATACTCCAGCATCAGCGCCACAGAAAGCACCGCACCCAGCGGATTGGCGATGTCTTTCCCTGCGGCCTGTGGATAGGAACCATGAATGGGTTCAAACAGGGCCTTGCCATTTCCAATAGAGGCAGAAGGCAGCAAACCGAGTGATCCGGTGAGCACACTCGCTTCATCGCTAAGGATGTCCCCAAACATATTTTCAGTAAGGATAATATCAAATTGTTTTGGATTCAGAATCAGCTGCATGGCCGCGTTGTCCACAAAAATAAAGTCCACTTCCACATCCGGATATTGCTGTGCGATGGCTTTTACATGATGGCGCCATAACCTGGATGTTTCCAACACATTGGCCTTATCAACCAGGGTGACTTTCTTTCTTCTGTTTCCCGCAAACTGAAATGCCAGGTGTGCGATGCGTTCAATTTCCGCTTGTGTATAGGTGCAATCATCCATTGCCCAGGTCTTCTCTTCGTTCACTTCTTTCTTGCCGAAATAGATCCCACCGGTGAGTTCACGAAAAATGATGAAATCAATACCTGCGAGGGCATTGGCTTTCAGGGGCGACAAATGGTGCAGTGAAGCGTATGATTTAACCGGCCTGATATTGGCAAACAGCTCCATCGACTTGCGCAGTTTCAGTAGCCCTTGCTCCGGACGCACCTTTGCATTGGGATCATTATCGAAACGGGGATGGCCGATGGCACCAAATAAGATGGCGTCACTCTGCATGCATGCTGCCAGGGTTTCATCTGGAAGGGGATTGCCGGTTTTGTCGATGGCATCCGCACCCATCAAGCAGAAGTTGTAATAAAACTGGTGGCCATACTGTTGACCGATGGCGTCTAACACACGGATGGCCTGCTTAATCACTTCCGGACCTATGCCATCGCCGGGGATCACCGTAATGTTTTTGTGCATGACAATTGTTTTTAGCTGTTTAGTTTTTCATATTCTTCGATACGGTCTTTCAAACTCAACAGATAATCGATATCATCATATCCATTCAACAAACACTCTTTTTTGTATGGATTGATGTCGAAAGATTCTGTTTCTCCAGTTGCCGCAATGGTAATGCGCTGGCTCGGTATATCTACTTCAATATCGGAGCTGTTGTCTTTTTCCACGACATGAAAAAGTTTCTCCAGGAATGCTGGTGAAACCGTTACAGGCAGCAGGAAATTATTGAGCGCATTGTTTTTAAAGATGTCTGCAAAGAAGCTGCTCACCACCACGTCAAATCCAAAATCTTTGATGGCCCATGCAGCGTGTTCACGCGAAGAACCACAACCAAAGTTTTTAGCCGCCAACAATATCTTTCCGTTGAATCGTGCATCATTCAGGATAAAATCCTTCTTCGGTTTCGTC
>JBEISY010000184.1:0-4749 GCA_040375175.1 Chitinophagaceae bacterium | reverse complement strand
CCTGATCTTTTAAAACATATTCGGGATACAGGTGCGCAAAAGCATGTCCGTACCGGTACAGGTTCCATCAGTGTTTTTGGCTACCAGATGCGTTTCAATCTGGCCGAAGGTTTTCCGCTGGTGACTACCAAGAAGGTGCATTTGAAAAGCATCGTACATGAGTTGTTGTGGTTCCTGAAGGGCGAAACCAATATTGCATATCTTAAAGAAAACGGGGTCAGCATCTGGAATGAGTGGGCCAATGAACAGGGTGAGTTGGGACCAGTGTATGGGAGGCAATGGCGAAGCTGGGAAGGAAAAGATGGCGCAGTGATTGATCAGGTGAAGTGGCTGGTTGACGAGATCAAAAAGAATCCGGATAGCCGAAGGCTTATCATCAGTGCATGGAATGTTGCGGACCTGCCGAAGATGGCGCTGATGCCTTGTCATACCTTGTTTCAATTCTATGTGGCCGATGGGAAACTGAGTTGTCAGTTGTATCAACGGTCCGCGGATGTGTTCCTCGGTGTTCCATTCAACATCGCTTCATATGCGCTGCTAACACTGATGGTTGCGCAGGTCTGTGACCTGCAGCCGGGAGATTTTATCCATAGCTTCGGAGACGTACATATTTATAACAATCATATCGAGCAGGTAAACCTTCAGTTGAGCAGGAACCCATATCCTTTGCCAACGATGAAACTCAATCCTGAAGTAAAGGATATCTTTGGTTTCCGTTTTGAGGACTTCATGTTGGAGAATTATCAATCGCACCCAGCCATCAAGGCGCCAGTAGCGGTGTAGAAAAAATTTGTGTATGATCGTTTCCCATATTGTGGCGGCTGGTGCGCATAACGAAATCGGCAAGCAGAACCAGCTGTTGTGGCGTTTGCCCAATGACCTCAAGTTTTTCAAGAATACTACCTGGGGGATGCCGGTGATCATGGGGCGAAAAACCTACGAATCTATAGCCGGAGAACCACTGCCCGGGAGGATCAATATTGTGGTTACGCAGAATGCCGGGTTTCATCCCAGCAATGAAAAAGTAAGGGTGGCCACATCTATTGAGCAGGCTATTGTGATGGCGGGTGAGACGGATTGTAAAGAAGTGTTCATCGCCGGTGGCGGCGAGATCTACAGGCGGAGCCTGCCACTTACCCACCGCATCTATCTCACGCGGGTTTTGCACAGCTTTCCGGATGCGGAAATTTTTTACCCTGAGATCAGGAACACGCAATGGCGAATGGTGCACCATCTGGATTTTCCTGCCGATGATAAGCATGCCTGGGCCTACCGTTTTGAAACCTGGGAAAGATAAAGATGTATTCTGCTTTTACGATGGCCTGGAAATACATGGGTTACCTGCTCACTGCGGGGAACGGAAAGGGCCATGGCATTCATTCCCCATTTGTATATCAGTTGATCCGTGAAGTATTTATGGACCGGAGAAAGCATGCAGCATACGAGCTGCCTGAACAGTACAGGCAATCCTTGTTACATAATGAAACCTTATTGGATATTGAGGATCTCGGTGCCGGTTCAATAGGTGGATCGAGCCGGCAGCGCACTGTAGCTTCTATCGCAAGGAATTCGGTTAAGCATCAACGTTATGCGTCTTTATTGTTCCGGCTGGGAAGCTTTTTAAAGGCCCGTCACATGCTGGAATTGGGAACATCCCTTGGGGTTACTTCGATG
Source organism: Chitinophagaceae bacterium (assembly GCA_040375175.1). Classification (GTDB taxonomy): domain Bacteria; phylum Bacteroidota; class Bacteroidia; order Chitinophagales; family Chitinophagaceae; genus Pollutibacter. The sequence continues at coordinate 3,075 of JBEISY010000184.1, read as the reverse complement.
TACCTTTCGGCTGTGTCTACGGCTGAAGAAGTGGTGACCATGGAAGGATCTTCTGCAGTAGCTGACCTGGCGGAAGCAGCGTTCCGTACCCGTGGACTGGATAGGGTGAGGTTGGTGAGGGGAAATTTTGACGATCAGTTGCCGGAAGTGTTGCAGACGATGGCGCAGATAGATCTGGCCTATGTGGATGGCAACCATCGGAAAAAACCCACACTGGATTATTTCAACCAGATTCTTCCGCTATTGCCGAACGAAGGGTGCATTGTTTTTGATGATATCCATTGGAGCCGGGAAATGGAAGAAGCCTGGGCTGAGATCTGTGCAGATTACCGGGTTGCGCTAACGATCGATCTGTTTGCCATAGGACTAGTGTTTGTGCGAAAAGAGCAACTAGCGAAACAGCATTTTACGATACGGTACTGATAAAATATTATCTGCCGGGAAATCGTTACCTTGCTGGCATCCTGATTAACCCACTCCATTATGATTATAGGCGTTCTCAAAGAACCCGCATCGGAAACCAGAGTCTCTCTCTCCCCGGAAACAGTTGCTGCATTGGTCAAGAAAGGTTGTGGCATTCTCGTAGAGACGAATGCAGGTGCAAATGCTTTTTGCAGTGATGCAGATTTTATTGCTGCAGGTGCGAAAATAGAAGACAGGGCGTCTGTAATTGCAGGTGCAGAAGTGATCCTTTCCATTCAGCCCCCCAATGATCTTTCTTCTATTCCTTCCGGGAAAGTTATGGTTGGTGTATATCAGCCCTTGTTCAATGTGGATGTAGCGGCCGATATGGCGTCTGCAGGGCATACGGCGTTCAGCCTGGACATGCTGCCAAGGACAACATGTGCGCAGGCAATGGATGTTTTGTCGAGCCAGGCCAATATCGCCGGCTACAAAGCGGTACTGATGGCGGCGAATCTTTTTCCAAGATATTTTCCGATGTTCATGACGGCAGCGGGATCAGTGGCACCGGCAAAGGTGCTGATCCTTGGTGCAGGCGTTGCAGGATTGCAAGCCATTGCAACAGCAAGAAGATTGGGCGCAGTGGTGGAGGTATTTGATACGAGGCCAGCGGTGAAAGAAGAGGTGATGAGCCTGGGTGCAAAATTTGTGGAGGTGGAAGGTGCAGCGGATGCTTCCAAGGCAGGAGGCTATGCAGTGGAACAAACGGAAGATTATAAGCGTAAACAACAGGAACGTATAGCCGAAGTTGTACGTAAGGCCGATATCATTATCACTACGGCCCAGATACCCGGCAAGAAAGCGCCGATCCTGGTGACGGAGGAGATGATCCAGAGCATGCGCAATGGTTCCGTGATTATTGACCTGGCAGCGGCCACAGGTGGTAACACACCCTTTACCAAGAATGAGGAAACTATTTTTGTGCATGGCGTGTTCATCATTGGCAACAGCAGCCTGCAAAGGACGATGCCGATGGATGCCAGCAGGCTGTATGGTAAGAATATCGCCAACTTCCTGCAACTGATCATTGCGAAAGACAATAGTGTTCACCTGAATTTTGAAGATGATCTCGTGAAGGGCTCTTGTATTTCCTATGGGGGTAAAATTGTTCATGAACAACTTTTAAACAAATAAGGATGGCAGAGATACTTGGCTGGCTTCAGGCACACCAGCAAATGGTGTACATCGTGATCTTATCCATTTTCCTGGGTGTGGAAGTCATTGGGCGGGTGCCCAGTGTGCTGCACACACCGTTGATGAGTGGTGCCAATGCTATTCATGGTGTGGTGATCATTGGTGCCATCATTGTGATGGGGCAGGCAGATCCCGGGAACTACCTGGCGCTGATCCTCGGATTTTTGGCAGTGGTATTGGGCACCCTGAATGTGGTGGGTGGATTTGTGGTGACAGACAGGATGTTGGAAATGTTTAAAAAGAAAAAATAGCAGAACGGTATGGGCATCAGTTTACTAACCCTGGCATATTTGATTGGTTCTGTCACTTTCATTCTTGGATTGAAGATGCTTTCACATCCTGATTCCGCGCGGAAGGGCAACCTTGTTGCAGCGGCAGGGATGACCATTGCTATTTTGGGAACGATATTTTTATATGAGGGTGAGGGTAAAAAGCTGGGCAACTATGGTTGGATCTTTGGTGGCCTGTTGATTGGAACCATCATCGGTACTTTATCTGCGAAGAAAGTGAAGATGACGGCGATGCCTGAAATGGTGAGCCTGTTCAACGGAATGGGTGGTGCCTGTGCAGCGTTGATATCCATGGTTGAGTTTAACCACCTGCAACATCAGCAATTCATGGTGAATGGGGCGCCGGTGGGTGGTGGAACTTTACTGGCCATCGTACTCGGCCTCGTCATCGGGACCATTTCATTTGCGGGAAGTATGGTGGCCTGGGGCAAGCTTAATGGCAAGATCAAGGATTTCTCTTTCCCCGGTCAGCACCTGATCAATATAGGATTGTTGTTGGTGATCCTTTGCATGGCTGGCTATCTCGTTTGGCAGGGTGGCCAGGTCTCTTCATTTTACTTCTATCTCATTTTTATACTCAGTGCTGTTTACGGTATTTTCTTTGTACTGCCGATCGGTGGTGCCGACATGCCGGTGGTGATCTCCCTGCTGAACTCGTTCACCGGTGTTGCTGCGGCAACGGGTGGTTTCCTTTACGACAATCCCGTGATGCTCACGGGTGGTATCCTTGTGGGGGCGGCGGGCACCCTGCTCACTATCCTGATGTGTAAGGCCATGAACCGAAGCTTACAAAATGTGCTTATTGGATCTTTTGGTGGTAACAAGGCTGCTGCCAGTGGGGGAGCTACGGCCAGTGGGGGCACTTATAAAGAAATCACACTCAGTGATGCGGCGATGGTGATGAGCTATGCCAACAAAGTGATCATTGTGCCAGGGTATGGACTGGCGGTTGCCCAGGCGCAACACACTTGTCATGAGTTGGAGAAACTGCTGGAAAGCAAAGGTGTTCAGGTCCAGTACGCCATCCATCCGGTAGCCGGAAGGATGCCGGGTCATATGAACGTGTTGTTGGCTGAGGCCGATGTGAGCTACGATAAATTGCACGAGATGGAAACGGCGAATGAAGAAT